>JAHJUC010000348.1 GCA_018829385.1 Alphaproteobacteria bacterium | reverse complement strand
CTTGAGATGGGACAGCGTGTGGCCGATCTCGGCAAGCACGGTGCCGATTTCGGTCATGCGGGCCTCAAAGCCCGACTTGCCGAGATCGGCGTGCAGCGCCTCGTTGATAGCGCTCTCGTTCTCCTCGACCATCGCCTTCAGGCGCTCGAGCTGGCCGCGCCGCCACGCTTCCGGCCTGGTTTTTCCGCTGTCGAAGCTGGCGCGCAGTCGGGCAATGCTGTCTGATGGCTGGGTCATGGTCCGGTCCGGGGTTGATCGGGTTGAATGTGCTGTCTCTCATCAACATGTAGGAACACGAGAGCACAATGTCCAAGATTGAACAGCCGCGGCAGGCGGGGTTGCGAGGGAAAATGCGGGCTGACACCGGACAGGAGCAGACGGCGGCGAGCGCCGGACCGGGGCAGCCGGTTGCGGCCAATGAGCCGGGCGCGCTTGTGGGCTATTTCGGATACGGCTCGCTGGTCAACCGTCGAACGCTTGCCGCCGGGGTCGTCGCTGCGATACCGGCGCGGCTTGCGGGCTGGCGGCGGACATGGCGGCCGCGGCCGGACATGGGGCCAACGCCGGGCGTGACGCTGCCCGACGGATTGACGCCGGCGCTGCTTAGCGCGCACCGTGAAGAGGGTTCGGCGATCGACGGCCTGCTGGTGATCGATCTCGCCGTCAACCTGCCGGTCATCGACGCGCGCGAGTTCCGCTACCACCGCCGCGACATCACCCTTGCGGAGCTGACATTCGACGCGGGCCGGACCGAACGCGATACCGGGTTGCGGCTCGATCCCGGCACGTGGCTGCATGTCTACGAGGCGCGCACCGAGCATCCCGAGACGGTCGGCCCGTCGCCGATCCTCAGATCCTACCTCGATGCGGTGATGCAGGGGTTTTTGGGCGAGTTCGGGGAGGGCGGGGTGCACCGTTTCGTGGCCGAGACCGGCGCCTTTCACATGCCGATCCACGAGGACCGCGACCGCCCGCTCTATCCGCGCGCGGTGACGCTGTCGGCTGCGGAAACCGAGCTGTTCGATCTGGCCCTTGGCCGGCGGACGCCGCCTGCCGGCAACTGATTCGAAATGCCGGGTTTGCAGCCGGCTGATAGATCGCTATAAGCCCGGTGAAATCGGACTATCGGCAGGCATGTTGCCTGCAAAACAACCGGGCATGCCGCCCGGCAAATCCGCGGGCGTATTGCCCGTAAAAACCGCCGGGTGGAAGCCCGGCCAACATGGTGAACGGACATGGCACAGAACTGGACCCCATCGAGCTGGCGCAACAAACCGATCCAGCAGGTCCCGGATTATCCGGATGCAGAGGCACTGAAGGTGACCGAGGCACGGCTGGCCAAGTTTCCGCCACTGGTTTTTGCGGGGGAGGCCCGCCGGTTGACGTCGGCGCTTGCCGAGGTCGCCGAAGGCAGGGGCTTTCTGCTTCAGGGCGGCGATTGCGCCGAGAGCTTCGCCGAGCACGAGGCCGACAACATCCGCGACTTCTTCCGCGTCTTCCTGCAGATGGCCGTGGTGCTGACCTTTGGCGCACAGCAGCCGGTGGTCAAGGTCGGGCGTATTGCCGGCCAGTTCGCCAAGCCGCGCTCGTCCAATTTCGAGACCAAGGACGGCATCGAGCTGCCGAGCTACCGCGGCGACATCATCAACGGCATCGAGTTCAACGAGAAGTCGCGCATTCCCGATCCGGAGCGCCAGATCATGGCCTATCGGCAGTCGGCGGCCACGCTCAACCTGCTGCGCGCGTTTGCCCAGGGCGGCTACGCCAATCTCGACAATGTGCACCAGTGGATGCTCGGCTTCGTCAAGGACAGCCCCCAGGCCGAGCGCTACCGCAAGCTCGCCGACCGGATCTCCGAGACCATGGATTTCATGAAGGCGATCGGGATCACCGCCGAGAACCACGCCAGCCTGCGCGAGACCGATTTCTTCACCAGCCACGAAGCGCTGCTGCTTGGCTATGAAGAAGCCATGACCCGCAACGATTCCACCTCGGGCGACTTCTACGCCACGTCCGGCCACATGATCTGGATCGGCGACCGCACCCGTCAGACCGACCATGCCCATGTCGAGTTCTGCCGCGGCATCAAGAACCCGATCGGTCTCAAGTGCGGCCCGTCGCTCGATCCCGACGAGCTCTTGACGCTGATCGACATCCTGAACCCGGCCAACCAGGCTGGCCGGCTCACCCTGATCGCCCGCTTCGGCCATGACAAGGTGGCCGATCACCTGCCCAGGCTCATCCGCGCGGTGGAGCGCGAGGGCCGCAAGGTGGTGTGGTCGTGCGACCCGATGCACGGCAACACGATCACGCTCAACAACTACAAGACCCGGCCGTTCGAGCGGATCCTGTCGGAGGTGGATTCGTTCTTCCAGATCCACCGCGCCGAGGGCACGCATCCCGGCGGCATCCACATCGAGATGACCGGCAAGAACGTCACCGAATGCACCGGCGGGGCGCGGGCGCTTTCGGGCGAGGACCTGCAGGACCGCTACCACACCCATTGCGACCCGCGGCTGAACGCCGACCAGGCGCTGGAACTGGCCTTCCTCGTCGCCGAGCGCATGAAGGGCGGCCGCGACGAGCAGAAGCAGGTTGTCAACGGGTAAGGTTTCGCTCGTAACGGACTGACACGATTACGAAAACGCCGGGGCAAGCCCCGGCGTTTCTTGGTTTTGGAGCCGTAACGTCTAACGCCGTCCTCCTCAACCGATCTTCCGGGCAATCGCCGCGACGCGGGTTTTCCGCGCGCCGCGACGAAAGCTCAGGCGGTCAATTTGTCAGCCGTTGGCGAAGACGGCACCAGAGGACACATCGGCCATGGTCATGGGCAAGTCTGTGGTCGCCTGGCTGCGGATTTCGGCGATCCTGGACTGGGCTTTTTCCGCCTTGTCCGCGTCCTCATATTCGGTAACGACCGAGAAACTCAGATCGCCCGTGCGCACCATCTGAACCTTGCTGGCCCCAGAAGACATGATCATCGGTACAAACTTATCCCTTGCCAGGGCTTCCATTTCATCTGTCCAGGAAGTGACGTTCCAATTCGAGATAGTAGAATAGGACATTAAATATACCCAAGGTTGCAGTTGATCGCGAATTTGTGAGAATGAATACTTGCATTTGCCAACTGGCGACGCAATTTAAATTTTGAATGTCTAAAATAATGATTTCAGCGAACCGTCCGCCGTTATTGTCAATCCCGGCTAATGGTTGCTGGCCGAATTGACCCGAGCCGCGGCGCGCCCAGGCCGCGGCGGCAAATGTCGCAAATGTCAGTAGAATGGCAGCCTGCCTTCGTGCTTGTTTCGCCTCCAGCCTGAATCACAGTCCCCGGAGGCCCCATGTCAGACGATCAGATCCGCACCGGACGGTGCAATTGCGGCGCGGTCCGCTTTCGCACGCACGGGCCGTTGCGTGAGGTCGTTGCCTGCCATTGCTCGCAGTGCCGGCGCCAAACCGGGCTCTATTACGCCGCCACCAATGTGGCCGACGATCGTATCGAGATCGAGGGCGGCGACAGTATCACCTGGTATCACGCCTCCGAAGTCGCCCGGCGCGGCTTCTGTTCGACCTGCGGCTCGGCTCTGTTCTGGAAGCACCGGGATGACGCCCACATCTCGGTGCTGGCGGGCAGCTTCGACCAGCCGACGGGGCTG
>JAHJUC010000037.1 GCA_018829385.1 Alphaproteobacteria bacterium | reverse complement strand
TCTCTCCGCTGCCCCCTATATCCAGCAGAAGCTGGGCGGCAAGATCGGCATCGGCGACAAGATCATGGTCGTGCAGGACACCTTCGGCAAGATCTTCAACGAAGGCACCGAGTTCCAGCGCGACGGTTCGCAGTTCGACGCTCTTTTCAAGGATGGCGACACCTACCAGATCGGCACGATGCAGGCCTTCGCCATGTATACGCCCGGCCATACGCCGGCCTGCATGGTGCATGTGATGGGCAATGCAGCCTTTGTCGGCGACACGCTGTTCATGCCCGATGGCGGATCGGCCCGTGCCGATTTCCCCGGTGGCGATGCCGGCACGCTCTACGACTCGATCCAGAAGGTCCTCGCGCTGCCCGACGAGATGCGCCTGTTCATGTGCCACGATTACGGTCCGAACGGCCGCGACATCCAGTGGGAAACCACCGTTGGCGAAGAGAAGGCCCACAACATCCATGTCGGCGGCGGCAAGAGCCGCGAGGATTTCATCAAGTTCCGCACCGAGCGTGACGCCCAGCTGGCGATGCCGAGGCTGATCATCCCGTCGCTGCAGGTCAACATGCGCGCCGGAGACATCCCGACCGACAAGGACGGGCGCGCAATGCTGAAGGTGCCCGTCAACGGACTTTGACGGGCCGCGCCGCCCGGATGCCGGACAGGCCGTAACCACGGATTGGATGAGAGCAGCAATGGACATCAGGAAGATCAACCGCGGCCTCTCGGTGAGTCCGCAAATCGCCCCGGCCGACATGGCCGAGTTGAAGATGGCGGGCTTCCGCTCGATCATCTGCAACCGGCCCGACGGCGAGGGCAATGACCAGCCGACCTTCGCCGAGATCGACAAGGCCGCGCGTGCCGCCGGTCTCGAGGCCCATTACATGCCCGTGGTTCCCGGCCGCGTGGCCGACGAGGATGCCGGCAGGTTCGATGCGGCGCTGTCCGATCTTCCCGGTCCGGTGCTGGCCTATTGCCGCACCGGAACGCGGTCGACCACCCTCTGGGCCCTGGCTGAGGGCGCCCGCGGCACGCCCTTGCCCACAATCCTGGCCACCACCAAGGCCGCCGGATACGACATGTCCGGCGTCGTCCGCCGCATCGCCAATGGCGGCAGGACGCCCACCGATGTCGCCGATGTCTCCCATGACATCGTCATCATCGGCGGCGGGTCCGCTGGTATTTCGGTGGCGTCGAGCCTGCTTGCCCGCGCTTCCGATCTCGACATCGCCATCATCGACCCGCAGGACGTGCACTACTACCAGCCCGGATGGACGATGGTCGGCGGCGGGATCTTCGAACCCGAAGTCACCGCCCGCACCATGGGTTCGCTGATCCCGCGGGGCGTGGCCTGGATCAAGGCCGCGGTTGCCGCCTTCGAGCCTGCCAACAATGCGCTCATCCTCGATGGTTGCCGGGTGGTGCGCTACAACCGCCTGATCGTCGCCCCCGGCCTCAAGCTCGACTGGGACGCCATCGAAGGCCTGCCAGAAACCCTCGGCCGCAATGGTGTGACGTCGAACTACCGCTACGACCTGGCGTCCTATACCTGGAAACTGGTCAAGGGCATGACATCGGGCAAGGCGATCTTCACCCAGCCGCCGATGCCGATCAAATGCGCCGGCGCGCCACAGAAGGCGCTCTATCTTTCCGGTGATCACTGGTACAAGTCCGGCAACCTCAAGAACATCGACATCGAGTTCTGCAATGCCGGCGGCGTGCTCTTCGGCGTCAAGGACTATGTGCCCGCGCTTGAGGAGTACATTGCCAGGTACAATGCCGAGCTCAGCTTCATGCACAATCTGGTCAGGATCGACGGCCCGGCGAAGAAGGCCTGGTTCTCGGTCACCGATGCCGGCGGCAACAAGGAGATTGTCGAGAAATCCTTTGACATGATCCATGTGGTGCCGCCGCAGACGGCTCCGGATTTCATTCGTGTGAGCCCGCTTGCCGATGCGGCAGGCTGGGTCGATGTCGATCAGACCACCCTGCGCCACAAGAGCTTCGAGAACATCTGGTCGCTGGGGGATGTGATGAACGCCCCCAACGCCAAGACCGCCGCCGCGGCCCGCAAGCAGGCGCCGGTGGTAGCCAACAATGTTCTCGCAGATATGGGCCGTGCCAGCGGCATTGCCCATTATGACGGCTACGGCTCGTGCCCGCTGACGGTGGAGCGCGGCAAGATCGTGCTCGCCGAGTTCGGCTATGGCGGCAAATTGCTGCCGAGCTTCCCCGGATTCCTGATCGACGGCACAAGGCCGAGCCGGCTCTCCTGGCTGCTCAAGGA
>JAHJUC010000036.1 GCA_018829385.1 Alphaproteobacteria bacterium | reverse complement strand
CTGCGCCAGCGCCGCCTCGGCATCGAGATGCGCCCAGGCCCTGACCCTGTCATCGGTTTCGGCGATGCGGTCCAGACAGGATTGCACGAGTTGCACCGATGTCAGGCGGCCCGCGGCCATGGCCTCAAGGGATTCGGTGGCCGAAAGTTTGTACGGAGCTATTTTCACGGGATATAGGTTCCGAACAGATAGTCAGGCAGCCACAGCGCGATGCCGGGGAACTGATACATCAGCACCATGGTCAGGATAACGATGCCGAGATAGGGCATGATCCCGCGGAAAATCTCCATCAGCTCGATTTGTTTCTTCAACACCCCCTTGAGATAATAGGCGGACATCGCCATCGGGGGGGTGAGGAACGAGGTCTGCAGGTTGAGGGCCACGAGCATGGCGAAGAAATAGGGATTGACCCCGAAGGTATCGAGCATCGGCAGGAATATCGGGACAAAGATGATGAGGATTTCCGACCATTCCAGCGGCCAGCCAAGCAGGAAGATGATGAGCTGCGCCAGGATCAGGAACTGCCAGGGCTGAAGGTCGAAGCTGGTCACCCACTCGGCGATCAGGTCATGCCCGCCAAGATAGGAAAACACCGAGGCGAACGTCCATGACCCGACGAACAGCCAGCAGACCATGGCGGTCGACTTGGCCGTCAGGAATACGCTCTCCTTTATCTTTTGCCATGTCAGGGAGCGATAAAGCGCTGCAAGCACCAGTCCGCCCAAAGCACCCATCGCGGCTGCTTCTGCCGGTGTCGCCAGGCCGCCTAGGATCGACCCCAGCACCAGCATGATCAATACCGTAAGCGGCACGAAAGAAACCAGAAGGTTCCAGTAGATCTCACGGGCCGGCGGTACGTCCTTCATGTCCGGCTTGGGCGCCAGCGAAGGCGTTATCCAGACCCGGACGATGACATAGACGATGTAGAGCCCGGCCAGGAGCAGGCCCGGGAACATGGCTGCCGCGTAGAGGCGCAGGGGGGAAAGGTCGGCGATCGCCGCATAGACGATCAGCATGATCGAAGGCGGGATCAGAATGCCCAGCGTACCACCGGCGCAAATCACGCCGGATGCGAAACTCTTGTTGTAGTTGGCGTTGGCCATGGCGGGAAAGGCCAGCAGCCCCATCAGCGTCACCACCGCGCCGACAATGCCCGACGCGGTCGAGAAGACAGCGCAGGTCAGCAGCGCGGCAATTGCCAGCGATCCGGGCAGGTTTCGCGCCGCCATGTAGAGCGAGACGAAAAGCTTGTCGACGATGTTGGCCCGCTCGACCACATATCCCATGAACAGGAACAACGGAATCGCCACAAGGGTGGCGTTCTCCATCACTGAATAGGTGTTCTGGTTGACCAGATAGAAGATGTTGTTGTTGAAAATGTCGCTGAAGGCTTCGATCGGGTGCCCCTGATGATAGGCGTAGTAGCCGAAACCTACGCCCATCGCGAGCAATGTGAAGGCAATCGGAAAGCCCAGCAGCACGAGGACGATAAACAGGCCCAGCATGAACAGGGCAACTTCTGGATTTGTCATTTTTAGGGTTCCTAAGCGCCTGTCAGGTCAAGGTTTTTTCAACTCGGACATATGCATGAGCATGTCCTCGGTCTCGCGCACATCCTCGAGCCGCTCAAGCCAGCGGCCGGAGCGGATTGCCATCACGCAACGGACCAGTTCGGCAAAGCCCTGGATCAGGAGCAGTGCGCCCGCAACGGGGATCAGCGATTTGAAGAAATAGATCTGAATGCTGGCCGGGCTGTTGAAGCTGACTTCCTTGTAGCGCCAGCTGTCCGACGCAATCTCCCAACCGAACCAGAACAGCGCAAGCACGCCGGGAAAGAAGAAGAGAAAATAGAGGACGAAATCCAGCCAAGCCTGAACGCGGACCGGAAACAGCCGGTAGAGCACATCGGCGCGCACATGGGTGTCCTGGGCCAGCGCATAGGCGCCGCACATCAGAAACAACGCTCCATACATCTGGATCATCATGTCAAAAGCCCAGACCGTCGGGCTGTTAAGGACATAACGCACGAAGACTTCGTAGGAGACTGACAAAGTCAGGATCAGGATGCACCACCCAAAGGCGCGTCCGACCCAGAGGCTCAGTCCCTCGATTGCGTGAACCAGTTTGACCACTTAAACCCCTCCCAAGACTGGCCAAAAAACCGGGGGCCATCAAGTGGCCCCCGGACGTATCAAGACTGATCAGGCTTTCTTGAAGTAGTGATCGTAGGCCAGCTGGTAGTTGGGCTGGTTGAGGTTGAGGTAGCCCATGACGTTCTTGGCGTAGGCCATCTGCGATTCCATCACCTTGGCGAAGAACGGATCTTCGCCTGCAATGCGGTTGGCGACCACGTCCCAGGCGGCAAGCTGGTCGGCGAGAACCGAATCCGGCGTGCGGTAGACGTTGACGCCATCCTGTTCCTGCAGCTTGATCAGGTCATCTGCATAACGCTTGGTGTTGCCCCAGTAGAAGCCCGAGTTCTCTGCCATCGAAGCGTTGCGGATGATCGCCTGGTGCTCAGGTGACAGCGCGTTGAACTTGTCCTTGTTGATAGTGACTTCAAAGAACTCCTGGCTCTGGTGGTAGGAGGCCAGCATGTAGTGCTTGGAAACGTCCTGCATGCCGAAGTCACGGTCAGAGGTCGGGTTGTTGAACTCGGCCGCGTCGATCAGGCCGGATTTCATCGCGGGCTGGATTTCGCCGCCCGGCAACTGAACAACCGACATACCCATTTCAAGAAGAACGTCGGCTGCCAGACCCACGGTCCGGTACTTCAGGCCCTTCATCTGGGCAGCGTCGGTGATCTGCTGGTTGAACCAGCCGAGCGGCTGTGCAGGCATCGGCGAATTGAAGAAGGAAACGACGTTCAGGCGCAGTTCGGCCATCAGCTCGTCAAACAGTTCCTGGCCGCCGCCGGAATAGATCCAGCCCAGCACTTCCTGGCTCGACCAGCCAAAGCAGGGGCCCGTGCCGAACAGGGATGCGGTCTTGGACTTGCCGTACCAGTAAGCCGTCACATAATGCGCGGCATCGAGAACGCCGCGATGCACGGCGTCCTGCATCTGGCTTGTCTTGACGACCGAATCCACCGGCAACACTTCGATGGTCAGCGAACCGCCGGACATTTCGTTGACGCGGTTGGCGAACGACTGTGCGTTCTCAAGAAAGATGCCACCGCCCCATGCAGCCTGCATCTTAAGGGTAGTCGTCGCATTCTGGGCGATAGCCGGAGTGGCGAGAGCGGCAGCACCAGCAACAGCGGAGCCGCGCAGAAATCTTCTGCGATTGAGTTCGTTAGACATGTTTCCTCCCACGGAAATATATTGCTTCACAGTTCTAATGCGCCGCCTATGTCTGTTCCTCCGTTTATTCCGGCACGAAATTATCGACCGGAATAATGTGGCAGCAAATTCATAGTGTCATTTGAATGCATTGATGGCAAGCGGCTGGCGACCGGCCGTCTGCACCAAACCGGAAGCGGACATGGTGTGCGCCATCCGCCAATGGTCGCCTGAAGCGGCTACTGGCTGCCGATGCGGCGAATGGCTATCTGGGTCAGAAAGGGACCTACCAGTTCGAATGCGATGGTGCTGGCGACTGCGACGGCAAGCAGATCCTCGCCGATTTCGGGAAACCGTTCACTGGCAACCAGCGCCATGCCGATTGCAACGCCCGCCTGCGGCATCAGACCGAGGCCGGTCAGTCCGCTTTCGCGGTGTGGCAGGCCTGCGAGGCGACCACCGGCCCAGCCACCGAGCAGACGGGCGAGGGCGCGCAGGATGAAGTAGGCGAAGCAGATATATCCGACTTCAGTGAGGTTGCCGGTTTCCAGCGATGCTCCGGCCATGACGAAAAACAACAGCATGAAGGGCCATTCTATACGCTCGATCTCATGAAATGGCCGGTCATGGTGGCGGGCAAGATTGACGATCGTTGCACCGCAGACCATCCCGGTGAGCAGGAATGAGAAGCCGAAATGCAACGCGAGACCGGCACACAGGAAAACCAGGCCCACCGCCTCGATCAACGTCGGTTCGCCCGGCTTTATCCGTCCTGTCAGAAATGCCGCGGGCAAACCGATTGCCAGCCCGAGCGCGATGGCTCCACCGACCTCGCGCCCGCCATGCACCATCGCCACCAGGGCGTCCTGATCGACCATGATGCCGGCGAAGGTCAATGCCATCGAAAAGGCAAGCAGGCCCCAGGCATCGTCGATGGCAACAATACCAAGCAGGTTGGTGGCAAAGCGTCCCTTGGCGCCAGCCTGGGTAATGACATCATGCGTGGCGGCAGGATCGGTGGCGGCGGACATTCCGCCCAGAAGCACCGCAATTGCGACCGGCAATCCGATCAGCCAGAGCCCTGTCGCGACAATCACGACGGAAACCGCGACCAGCGTCAGCGATATGATCATGATCTCGCGGCCATGGGTTTTCCATGTCTCGGGGCTCAGCGTGCCGCCGAGCAGGAAGGCCACCATGGTCAACGCCGTTGGGGCATAGAACTCGTTGGATTCGTTGAAGCTGCCGGGCAGCAGATCCATCACCGGCGGACCGATGATGGCGCCCAGCAGGATCAGCAGGGTGACCCGGGGGACATGGACGATCCGGCCGATCTTGTCGAGCAGAAGACCGGCAAGAAACAGAACGCCGACCGCGATAAGGACGTCAGAGTTGGCCATTGTCACTCACCCGGCACGATGCGGTTTCCAGCGAACTGTCATGATCAATCACCAGTCCGGTAAACAGGTTCCGGGCTGGTGATTGCAAGGCGATGGCTTCCATCAGGGCCGTGTCATGCCGGCCATGTCGACCGCGGTGGCCTTGGATG
>JAHJUC010000347.1 GCA_018829385.1 Alphaproteobacteria bacterium | reverse complement strand
GTAGGATTCAGCCGGCGGCAGCGCGTCGAGCAGTTCCTGCGGGACCTTGCCGTCCTTGACCATGGCGTTGAAGCGGGCCGGGTGGCAATAGCCCTTCAGCCAGCCGAGCTGGCCTTCGTCGGAGTAGAGATACTCCATCCACAGCTTGGCGGCGTTGGGGTGCGGCGCGTAGGCCGAGATGCCCTGCACATAGACGCCGGCGAGGACGCCGGAAGCCGGAACCACGACCTCGACCGGCGGGTTGCCGGCGAGCGTGTCCTTGGCGGACAGCGCATTGTAGTCCCACATGGCGACGATCGGGGTGGCACCCTGGGCCAGCGTGCCGGCCTTGCCGATCACGGGGACGAAGTTGCCGGCCTTGTTGAGCTCTGCGAAGAACTCGAGGCCCTTTTCGCCGGCTTCCTTGCCCGCGGCGCCGCCGTTTGCCAGACCAGCGGCCAGAGTGGCCAGGATCGCCTGGTTGGATGCGCGCGGATCACCGGCAAGCGCCACCTGGCCGGCATATTCCGGCTTCAGCAGGTCGGACCAGTCGGCGGGCGTGTTGGCGACGAGATCCTTGTTCACCAGGAACGACATCACGCCGTAATAGTCGCCATACCAGTAGCCGTCGGCATCCTTGATGGAGTCCGGAATTTCGTCCCAGGTGGAGACCTTGTAGGGCTGCAGCAGGCCTTCGGCCTTCATCTGCGGACCGAAGGCGAGACCGACGTCAACGACGTCCGGCGCCTGCGGACCCTTGTTGTCCTTGTTCGCCTTGATGGCCTCGACTTCGTCGGCGGAGCCGGCGTCGGGGTTGAGCTCATTGACGGTGATCTCGGGGTACTTCGCCTTGAAGCCGGCGATCACCTCGCCATAGCCGCACCAGCTGTGCGGCAGCGCGATGGTGGTGAGCATGCCTTCGGCCTTGGCGGCTGCGACGAGCTCGTCCATGTTCTGGCTGAAGGCCGCGCCGGCAAAGTTCATTGTGAAGGCTGTGGTGGTGGCAAGCACCACGCCAAGCTTTTGAAGTCTCGACATTTCGAACGCTCCTGTTTCCGCCGAAGCGGATTGATTATTATCCGCACGATGCGGCCTCGGGTGACTGGTCACCGGGACGTAAGCACCTAAGCGCCGTCGATGACGGTGGGATGACAGCAGCAACCGCACTGCTCCCGCAGGCGATCCAATCCCTTTTTGACGGTTTCCGCAATAGCTAAGATGTTAGCCGGCTCAAGTCTGTGGCAAACCCCCGGCTTCCGGTGTCGGAGGGTGAGGCCGGGACCGGTTGGCGGCGTCGATTCGGGCGTTCAGGGGGCGCAGGACCCGGTGCCCGCGGCAGGCGGCCCCTATCCAGGGCCCGGTGTCGACGCTACCATTGGCCAACGCTGTTCTTTCGAGGAGAAAACCCCATGATTTCGCGCCGCCACCTCCTCAAGGCAGGCCTTCTCGGCACGGCCGCGTTGCCGATCCTGCGGCCGCATACAACCAGGGCGGCGATCGCCGATGTGGATGTCATCGTCATCGGGGCCGGAATCGCCGGGCTCGCCGCCGCGCAGCGCCTGGTCGAACTGGGATACGAGACCATCGTTATCGAGGCGGACGGCATTGCCGGCGGGCGTGTCCGCACCGACTGGACGCTTGGCGCGCCGTTCGAGGTCGGTGCGGGCTGGATCCACGGCCCGGACGGCAACCCGGTTTCGGCGCTCGCCGAAGCGGTCGATGCAGGGCCGTTCGTCACCGACGACGACAGTTTCCTTGCCTTCGCGGCGAATGGCGAGCCGGTAGCCGACGCTGACATCGTGGCGGGCTACAAGCGGCTGGAAAGGCTCTACGCGGCAATCGACGACGAACTCGATTCGGACATGGCGCTTTCAAAGGCGATCTCGCGGATGGGCGGCAAGCTCAAGTCCGACCCGATCGTCAACTGGATGACGTCGGCCTATACCGAGTTCTCGACCGGCGGGCCGATCGACAAGCTTTCGGCCTATTACTTCGACGAGGACGGCGTCTATCCGGGCGAGGATGTGGTGCTGGCCGCGGGATACGATGCCATCGTCAAACCGATGGCGCGCGGCCTCGACATCCGGTTCAACACCCGTGTCACCGCCGTTGCCTACGAGAAGGGCGAGGGCGCCGTCGTCTCCACCGATGCGGGGGATTTCGAATCGAGTTTCGTGATCTGCACGGTGCCGCTTGGCGTGCTCAAGGCCGGCGACGTCCGGTTCGACCCGCCGCTGCCGAAAGCCCATCGCCGCGGCATCGAGAAGATCGGCATGGGCAATGTGACCAAGCTGGCGCTCAAGTTCGACAAGGCCCACTGGCCCGAGGATGTCCAGTATTTCGGCCTGATGACCGAAGCCCGCGGCCGCTGGAACTATTTCCTCAACTACCGCACGTTCAGCGAGGAAAACATCCTGCTCGGGCTGTGTGTCGGCGATTATGCCCGGAAGGTCGAGGCGATGGACGACGCCGCGATGGTGGCGGACTGCATGGATGCCGTCCGCACCATGTTCGGCGCCGATGTCCCGGAGCCGTCGGGCCATCTCGCCACGCGCTGGTCGAAAAACCCCAACAGCCGGGGCGCCTATTCCTACAGCGCGGTCGGCGCGCAGCCGAAGCATTTCGACGACCTGGCGACACCCATCGCCGATACAATCCTGCTTGCCGGCGAGCACACCAATTTCGAGTACCACGCCACCGTCCACGGCGCCTACCAGAGCGGGCTCAACGCGGCGCAGATCATCGAGGACCGACTGGCCGGCTGATGCTTGCCATCAATGCCGGAGGCCGACATGAGGCGGCAGGCGAGTCGTTGATGTCATTCCTGGAAAATGGTGGGCGCGACAGGGATTGAACCTGTGACCCACTGCCATGTGAAGGCTGGGAGGGTAGCTAAGATCCCGGTCGGTGTCCTATCGCTCAATGACCGCCCCGAGGCGTGGGATCTGTTTTCATGAACTCGCTTCGTCGATGTACGGCCGACCTAAACCCTGCACGGCGGCGAGGGCCGCAAAGTGGGTGAGGCGATCATCCTTCAGAACATTGAGCCGCTGCCAGCGAATCTAACGCGGGGATGATCGGGTGAACAAACCGGCCCGCCTAAGCGGGCCGGGGACTCTACTATTGGAAAAGGTCGCCCTGGGTTGGTGGGACTGTCGGGTGAACTTTGCACCGCACCACCTCTGACACGCGGCCTTGGTTGACGCCAAGCAGTGCAGCGATGTCGTGCTGGGTATAGCCTAATCGATAAAGCGCGCGGATACGTCCGGCCATTTCCTCCGAAACCTTTGGCGATCGCCGGTTCGGCACAACAGTGATCCTGATCTCCATCGTGGATAATCAGCCTTTCTCCCTGTCTTTGTTGTTGAAGGAGAAAGACGAGGCCGGTAAGCTTACCTTGCAAGGGGATGGCTTAGCGGCCTGTCTTTCCGCAAATCCGACGTTACCTGACAGGGATGGACGTCGGCCTTGCTATTGGGGTCCGGATTGGCTGCAACCTTTCCGGGCCTCGTTGCTTTTTTAAAGCAATAGGAATCTGGCAGATTATGCCCCTGACATGCAACAGAAACCGGCCCGGACATTGCGGGCCGGACAGGGATTCTGGGGATAAGTGCCGCGGAAAACTGGATATCATTCTGGAAAATGGTGGGCGCGACAGGGATTGAACCTGTGACCCCTGCAGTGTGAATGCAGTGCTCTCCCGCTGAGCTACGCGCCCGTCGCCGGCCCACAATGTGCGGTGCGAACGGTTGAGCGGCGGTATAAGCGGTGCGCGGGGCTCAGGTCAAGCGGCAGATCGGCGGACGGGGCGGTTTTTGCAGTGCTTTGGCGGGATGTCTCAGGCGGTCCTGCCGCGCTCCGTGATCAGCTTGCGCACCATTGCGGCATCGAGCTCGTCGAAATGCTCGATGATGATATCCGGACCAAAGCTTGCGACCGGCTTGTCCGAATAGCCGAAGGGAACGGCGATCGTCGGCACCGAGGCATTCTGCGCCGCCAGGATGTCGTTGATGCTGTCGCCGATCATCACCGAATTGTCGGGCCTTGCGCCGGCCATGTTGATGGTGCCGAGAATATGATCGCCATGTGGCTTCTTCACCGCAAACGTGTCGCCGCCGGTGATGGCGGCGAAGCGTGCGGTGAGGCCGAGACTGTCGAGCAGGCGACGGGCCAGCGCTTCGGTCTTGTTGGTGCAGATGGCGAGCTTCATGCCGTCCGCCTCCAGCCGGTCAAGCGCGTCGATCAGGCCGGGATAGGGTTCCGACTTGCCCGGCATTGCGGCGGCGTAATGGACCAGGAAGGCCGCGAAGGCGGTTTCCAACTGCTCGGGCGAGGAGGGGTGGCCATGATGCGCCCAGGCCTTTTCGATCATCGCCTTGGCGCCCTGGCCGACCAGCCAGGTCATGTCCTCGAACGCGACAGGGGCGAGGCCGTTGAGAGCCAGCACGTGGTTGAGGCTCGCCATCAGGTCGGGCGCGGTGTGGATCAGCGTGCCGTCGAGGTCGAAGATAACCAGGGAGGATGTCATGGGCGCTCCGGGACGAAGGGGACGATCGCGCCGGACCGGCGGCGCGCCGCTGACTTAACAGGCAAGCCGCAACGGCGCAATCGGCGGCCTGGGACCGGCCGAGTTGGAGCGAAGAAAGCCTCGTATTCCCATTCTGACGCCGAAGGTTTTGGCCTTGCATCCACCGCGTTGGCCTTGTACCTGCGTAACCTCTCTAAATGGATTGCGGGGCGGGCTTCTCCCGAATCAGCGCTGATTGATGCAAACTAAAGGCGAGGATGTGCCGTGCGTGGCGTTTTTTTCTGATCGGCCTGCTGGTCCTTTACACGTTCGGCGGGATAGCTTCGCTTACATACCAGGTTGTTCTGCAGCGCAAGCTGACACAGCTTATTGGCATCGATGTCTATTCTGTAACGCTGATCGTCTTTCTCTACATGCTCGGGATCGGCCTGGGGGCGTTGGCTGGAAAGAAAATCGCGCGGACAGAGTTCCATACGCAGCTTCTTCAGATCGCGATCATGCAGGTGTTCCTGGGCGTCACCGCGTACTTGGCTTATCATCTGGTTTCAATTCTGGGATATGTAGCGCCAGGGGCGGGGCTGCCCGACTGGTTCTACTACACTGTCCTTTCATTGCCGATCCTGGTGCCTACGACAATCATGGGAGCCTTGACTCCGCTGATGGTCGCGACCCTCTCCGGGTTCAACCGCTACGGCGTTTCGGTTGGCCTTTCCTACGGCATGAACGTAGCCGGCGCGGCGCTCGGCGCTCTTGGCTCCGGCCTCTACCTGATCGGCACCTACGGCCTGCACAACACTTTGGCGGGTATGGCCCTGCTTGATGTGGCAGTCGGCCTGGCGGTCTATCTCCTGGTTCGCAACCGGCTTCCGGAAGGTGTAGGCCTGGCCAAGGCGGCGAGGGGCATCGCCGGGTATGTGCGGATTGGAGCTTCGAGCCTGGACGAAGCTGCGGGCGGCCATGTACGGGCGAGGTCGTTGAGCGTCCCAGTCACAAGCGCTGCGTTCTTCGCGGTCGGATTTGCAGCGCTCGGCTACGAGATCTTCGCGTTCCGACTGCTTGGAACGGTTTTCGGGAACTCGCCTTATCTGTTTCCGATCCTGCTGTTTTGCTACCTGCTGCAATTGAGCATAGGAACCATCATCGGGGGCGCCATCTCGAGGTATGTGAGGATCACTTACTCCTACCCGGTGATCTGTGCACTGCTGCTGGCGTTCACCTTTGCGACCCTTAACATTCATCATCTTCTGCCGCAGGATACGGATTTTCTTACGCTTTCGGGATTGTATTCGAACTACCGCAATCTGCTGTTGCCGATTGCGGCTTCGATCGGAATCACCTTTCTGGCGTTGATCCCGGTGCTATTGTTGAGCACCTTCATGCCGATCTTCCTGGATCATGCCCGCGAAACCTCACCGCATGTGGATTTCGGCTTCGCCTATTTCTGGCAGACTGCCGGCAACATAGCGGGGGTTATCGTAACCGGCGTTGTCCTGTTCGACTGGCTGTCTCTACCCCAAGTCAACATGGCCATGGTGATGCTGGCCATTCTTGGATCGCTCGTCATCTTTGTGCAGTTGCAAGGCGTGGTGTCGGGGCGTTCGAAGCTCGTTGTGTCGTGTGTATTCACAACGGTTGCTGTCCTGTTTATGGTGCTGAGCTACCCGAAAGACTTCTACAAGAGAATAACCTATCACCTGGTTCAGGGGGTTTTTGTCGAACCCGTAAAAGTCTACGAGGACGGTCAAAGTCTCAGCCTTCTATACCCGAAAATAGTCAACAGTACGAGCGAGTATGCGCTGATGGCCAACGGCAAGTTCTATGTCACCGGCATTCTGAGCGAAATCGAGGAGGGTAGCACCAATTACCTGCCTGCCTCTTTTGCCGGTCTTGCGTTCGCGCTCAACCCTTCGATCAGGCAGGCCCTGTTCATCGGTGGGGCTCATTTCGGCGAACAACTCTATTCCGAGCACAAAGGCGCCACAATAACAATCGTGGACATCAACAGCCATGTCTTCGAGGCGACCATGGACTACGGGGTCGCCGAAGCCAAGGCGCAAATCGCCGACAATGAAACGCACGTCATCGACGGCAGGAGATTCATCGGAAGTGCTGACAAGACCTACGATTACATTCATGTCGGCATCGACAAGGCGACGACTGCCGGCGCCGGCAACGTGTTCAGCGGCGATTTTTTCGAGGTTATCAAGGAACGAATGAGCGGCGACGGGATAGCGACGTTCTATGCTTATCCCACGGTGGTCAAGGCGGCGATGGGCGTCTTCGCCGATGTTGTGGTTGTCGGATCGCGCGACGGGAATGCGATCGCGGCTGCAAGCAACGCCCCCCTTTCAACCTCCGCAATCGCTCAGGCCCGTGCGTTCGTTGCGAGCACAACAAACGAGGAGAGGGCTGGAGACCACTTTGTTTTTCGTAACGTTGTACCGCATTTCCTTTATAACCGCGAAGATCTCACCGAAATCCTCAGGGATATTGAGGAAAGTACTGACGACAACCTGGCAACCGAGTACATACTCAACAAGGAAGTCGAGATTTTTCCTGGCGCGCATACCGCCAACAATCCGGTTGATATCCGAGTTTGGCCGGCAAATGCCGTCGAATTGAGCCGGTTGAAACAGCAGCCGGTCGGACGCGGCGTACAGGTGATAGATGCGGACGGAGGGCGGGAGGTCGTCCGGATGCCGTTTGTACTGAAGCGCGGTGGTGGCAAGGACGAAGTCTCCTCGGGGAGGCTGCAGGAGGACGGTTCCATCGAACTCGATCTGAACGCCGGCTATCAGATCGAGTGGCCCGGATTGGTCAAAGATACCGGAGCGCAATGGGAAGTCCTGCGCGGCTTCCGGAAAGATAGCCTTGAGCCGCTCAATATCCTGCTTCGCGGAAGTATCGAAGGCCGTGGTCTTGTGGGTATCAAGCTGTTTTGCGGAGACACATATCTGGGCGCGGCATTTTCCTACGCCGAACGGTCCGAGTTGCCGTTGGTCGCACTGGATGGCGAGCGTTGCGACAACACCGTCATCCATGTGTCGACTGACACGATGCCCGGATATGGCGAGGAAGTCCGGTTTCATCTTCATGACCTGGTTATGTCCGAGGAGTAGGCCCCGGAAGGTCCAGTTGGCGTCTACACTTCTCTCGCCCTTGCCGCCGGAGCCGATCCGGGTATGGCGAACCGTAAGTCACGGGCTTTGCCTCCCCGCACCTTCCATGCTAACAGGCGGACCAGCATCAACAACAATGGCAGACTGGCATGGACGCCCGGCAACTCAAGATCGCAGCAGCGCAGGCAGCACTCGAACATGTCGAGGACGGAATGCGGCTCGGCATCGGAACCGGTTCCACCGCGGATGAATTTGTCCGGCTGCTGGCGGAAAAGGTCGCCGAGGGCTTCAATGTGCAGGGGGTTCCGACATCCGAACGCACTGCACGGCTCTGTGTCGAGCTCGGGGTGCCGCTCTATTCCCTCGACGATCTGCCGGAGCTTGACCTGACCATCGACGGCGCCGACGAGGTCGACGGCTCGCTCGGACTGATCAAGGGCGGCGGCGGAGCGCTGCTGCGCGAAAAGATCGTGGCGTCGGCCTCGGCCAGGATGATCGTGATCGCCGACGAGACCAAGCTGGTCGACACGCTCGGGCGGTTTCCGCTGCCGGTCGAGGTCGCGCCCTTCGGCATGACTGCCACGCGGCTGGCGGTCGAGCGGCTTGCGTCGCGGCTCGGCCTGACCGGCGAGATCGTCCAGCGGCCCGACAAGGATGGGCCTTATCTGACCGATGGCGGCCATTTCATCCTTGATGCATCTTTTGGCCGCATTCCGGATGCAGAAGCCCTCGCAAACGGGCTCGTCGCAATCCCCGGCGTGGTCGAGCACGGATTGTTTCTCAATATGGCGGACGCCGCGATCATCGCT
>JAHJUC010000346.1 GCA_018829385.1 Alphaproteobacteria bacterium | reverse complement strand
TCGATCGAGATCCCGGCAACGGATGTGGCCGATCCGAAGGGCGTGTGGAGCCTCAGCCCGGGCGGCTGAGGCAGCGAGGGCCGTGTCCGCTCCGGCACCTGTATTTCGTGGCGGCATGATTGAAAACGACCCGGACTGAGCCGGTGGAAACCACTTTGCCGCCGGGCCGTGTCTTGCCGCCAAGGCTACATCAGTAGCTGTAGGTCCTGCCTGACCGGATTGCATGGCGAAGCGAGGTCCCCGCCCAGTCCCATTTTCCGCCGCGGGCTTCGATCTCGGCCAATTGGGCACGGGCGCCTTCGAGGTCGCCGGCGGCGACAAGTCCTTGCCCCATGTAGGACCGCGCGAGGAGATTGTCCGGATCGGTCTTCAGTGCCGCGCGGTAGTATTGCATCCCGAGGTCGGTGTGGCCGGCCTTGCGATGGTTGAAGCCGTAATAGGTCAGCACGCGGCTTTCGCTCTGGTCGGACATCGCCGCCAGGACGGAAAGCGCGTCGGCATATTTGCCTGCATAGGCGAGTTCGCGCACCGCTGCGTAGCGGGTATCGTCATCCAGACGGCTTTCCTGGGCATTGACGCAGGACTTGGTTTTCTTGTCCCAGATCTTGCCGTCCTTGCAGACCTTTGTGGTCTCGGTCGGTTTAGGCGGCGTGCTGTCGGTGGATCCGGCCGCGAAGGCGGCTGCCGGAAACATGAGGGCGGCTGCGAGGAGAAGACGGCGCATAGCGGGTTCCTTTCTGTTGGGTTTGCAAACAGCATACGTCCAGGGACTGCAGAAAATTTCATCCGATCACGCTTTTGTGATCATGGTGGCGCCACGGCATGTTCTTCAAGAGTATTCTCGATAAATCAGTTGGATTGCAGTTTTTTTGCAGAGACCGGGAATATTCTGAGACGTCCGTGCGTAATCCGGGTCAAGAGCGCCGCTTGTGGCTGCTCTGATCTTATCGAAAGGTTTCCCCCCATGAAATTTACAACCCTCGCCACTCTCGCGGTCCTCGCCGCCGGATCCACCGGAGCCTACGCCGCCGCGCATGCGAACCTGACGGCCAACAACGGCATGACGCTTTACACCTTCGACAAGGACACGGCAGGGATGTCGGTCTGCTATGATGAGTGTGCGGTCAAATGGCCACCCTACATCGCGGACAACGGCGCCGCGATGCCGGGACTGACCACCATTGAGCGCAAGGATGGCGCCAAGCAGTGGGCAAAAGACGGCAAGCCGCTCTACTTCTGGGTGGGTGACACCGAACCCGGCGAGACCAATGGCGACGGCGTTGGCGGCGTCTGGCACGTGGCACACTGAGAGAGCTAATACAGGGGCCGCCAAGAATTGCGCGCGGCCCCCGGTTTCGGGTATCGAGTGCAAGGGAATGGCGGATTGCAACTGTGCCGGAAATGGTCATTAATAGCCAACGGTCTGCCAAAAACGGCCGTCGGGTGCAGATTGCCCACGGGAACTGGGGCCACGCCACAGCCAATGGGAATGAGGCAAGGGTGACGACGCCAGACCAGTTCAAGACCGAGATGATCGGACTTCTGCCTCGCCTTCGGCGGTTTGCGCTTTCGCTGACGCGTTCTGTTCCCGACGCCGACGACCTGGTGCAGGATGCCTGCGCGGCGGCGCTGCAGAAGTGGCATCACTACGATCCTGGACAGCCGCTGGATCGCTGGATGTTTCGGATCATCCGAAACCTCTGGATCAGCGAAATCCGCAAGCGCCAGATCCGGCAGGGGCAGGGCCATATCGCCGCTGAAGAGGCTGTGGAACTTCAGACCGCAGATGCCGATGACGCTGTTGCGGCAAGGCAGGTGCAGGGCAAGGTCAGCGCGCTGCCTGCGGAGCTTTCCCGCCCATTGATGCTGGTTTGCGCGGAGGGTTACAGCTATCAGGAAGTCTCGGAGCTTCTGGATATTCCGGTCGGAACCGTTATGAGCCGCATTCACAGGGCTAGAAAACTGCTGGTATCCACCCTTGGTCAGGGGGAGCGGGTCACGACATGACAGATATCTCCATCAAGTTGAGCGCCTATCTGGACGGCGAGCTGGACGCGGCGGAAGCCCGGTCGGTCGAAGCCCTGCTGGAAAAGGATCCTGCGCTTCAAGCCGAGCTCGACGCATTGATTGCCGCCGACGCCATGGCCGAGGAACAGTTTGACGCGCTGCTCGGCGATCCGGTGCCGCTGGCCCTGGCGCAGAAGATCAAGGCTTTGCCGGTCGGTACTCCTCCCTCGCGCGCGGCTTCGAGTCCGGTCTGGGGCGCACTCGCCGCAGGCCTCGCCCTGTTCGTGTTCGGGGGAATGGGCGGCTATTTGCTGAAGGATCGGATTTCGCCTGCCGGCTCCCTGGTGGCGCAAGCCGGCTGGCTCAACGACATAGCCGATTATCACGCGGTCTACGCGGGCCAGCAGCGCCACCTTGTCGAAGTCAGGGCGGATGAATCCGATCATCTGAAGAAATGGCTTGGGGCGAGCGTCGGCGTGGCTTTCTCGATCCCGGACCTGACAGGCTTCGGGCTGACCTTCGAGGGCGGTCGCCTTCTGGTCGCCAATGGCAAGCCGGTTGCGCAGCTGATGTACCGGCAGGCCGACGGTACCGTCATCGCGCTGTGCCTGCT
>JAHJUC010000345.1 GCA_018829385.1 Alphaproteobacteria bacterium | reverse complement strand
ATGGCCGTGAGCACCGCATAGAGGACGATCTGGTTCTTGGTCGTGCGCTCACCCGCCACATTGGGCAGCATGGGAACGCCGGCGCGGCCGTAATCCTCGGACTTGAACAGGGCCAGCGCCCAGAAATGCGCAGGCGTCCAGAGGAAGATGATGGCGAAAAGCGCGATGCTCTCGAGCGAGATCGAATTGGTCACGCAGGCCCAGCCGATGATCGGCGGGAATGCGCCCGCGGCGCCGCCGATGACGATGTTCTGCGGCGTCGAGCGCTTCAGCCACATCGTGTAGACGACGGCATAGAAGAAAATGGTGAAGGCGAGCAGGCCGGCCGAAAGCCAGTTGACCATCAGGCCGAGGGTCGCCACCGAGAACACCGACAGGAAAAGTCCGAAGGCCAGCGTGGTTTCCGCGGAAATCCGTCCGGCGGGAATCGGCCGCTTCGCGGTCCGGCCCATCATCAGGTCGATATCTGCGTCGTACCACATGTTGAGCGCGCCGGACGCGCCACCGCCGACCGCGATCGCAAGAATGGCAATGAAGCCGATCACGGGATGGATCTCGCCGGGAGCCATCAGCATGCCGACCAGCGCCGTGAAGACCACCAGCGACATGACGCGCGGCTTAAGCAGCGCGAAGAAATCGCCCGCATCGCCCTCGACACCAGCTACCGAAGCGGGAGCGGTCAGAGCATCATGTTCGTTGATCATTGCCATGGGCAACTTGCCTTTCCTTCATCCCCGGGTTCAACCGGCCCCTTTGTCGGGGACCGGACAGTGCTGCCCGGTTGCAAGCATCAGACCGCCGGATCGACCCGGCGGCCTGGATTTCATGCTGACTGCGCCAGGATTACTTGATGCGCGGCAGCTTTTCCCACTGGTGGTAGGGCGGCGGCGACGTCAGCTGCCATTCCAGCGTGGTCGCACCCTCACCCCAGGGGTTGTCGCCGGCAACGCGCTTCTTGGCGAAGGCTTCCCAGACACCGTAGAGGAAGATCAGGACACCTACGCCGGAGATGTACGACCCGTAGGACGAGATCGCGTTCCAGCCGGCAAATGCATCCGGATAGTCGATGTAACGGCGCGGCATGCCGGCAAGGCCGAGGAAATGCTGCGGGAAGAACACCAGGTTGACGCCCACGAAGGTGACCCAGAAGTGGATGCGGGCAACCAGCGGGTTGTACATGTAGCCGGTCATCTTCGGGAACCAGTAGTACCAGCCGGCGAAGATCGCGAACACGGCGCCGAGCGACAGCACGTAGTGGAAGTGGGCAACCACGTAGTAGGTGTCGTGCATGGCCCGGTCGAGACCGGCATTGGCGAGCTGCACACCGGTCACACCGCCGACGGTGAACAGGAAGATGAAGCCGATCGCCCAGAGCATCGGGGTGCGGAACGAGATCGAGCCGCCCCACATCGTCGCGATCCAGGAGAAGATCTTCACGCCGGTCGGAACCGCGATCACCATGGTGGCGAAGACGAAGTAGCGCTGCGTGTTGAGCGACAGGCCGACGGTGTACATGTGGTGCGCCCACACGATGAAGCCGACCGCGCCGATGGCAACCATGGCGTAAGCCATTCCGAGATAGCCGAACACCGGCTTGCGCGAGAAGGTCGAGATGATGTGGCTGATGATGCCGAAGGCCGGCAGGATCAGGATGTAGACTTCCGGGTGACCGAAGAACCAGAACAGGTGCTGGAACAGGATCGGGTCGCCGCCGCCATCAGGCGCGAAGAACGCGGTGCCGAAGTTGCGGTCGGTCAGAAGCATGGTGATGCCGCCAGCCAGAACCGGCAGGGACAACAGCAGCAGGAACGCGGTGATCAGCACCGACCAGGCAAACAGCGGCATCTTGTGCAGGGTCATGCCCGGCGCACGCATGTTGAAGATGGTGGTGATGAAGTTGATCGCGCCGAGGATCGACGAAGCGCCTGCAACGTGCAGCGACAGGATCGCGAAGTCCATCGCGGGTCCGGGCTGGCCAGTTGTCGAAAGCGGCGGGTAGATGGTCCAGCCGCCGCCAACACCCATGGCGCCGGCAGGCCCCTCAACGAACATCGACAGGAGCAGCAGGATGAACGCGGGCGGCAGCAGCCAGAACGAGATGTTGTTCATGCGCGGAAACGCCATGTCCGGCGCACCGATCATGATCGGCACCATCCAGTTGGCGAAGCCGCCGATCAGCGCCGGCATCACCATGAAGAAGATCATGATCAGGCCGTGAGCGGTGGTGAACACGTTGTACATGTGCTTGCCCGCATCGATCGAGGCGTCGCCGTCGACGCCGTAGACCATCGAGGCCAGGCCGTGGAAGATCTGGATGCCAGGCTCCTGCAGCTCCATGCGCATGGCGATGGAGAGCAGTCCGCCGATGATGCCCGCGATGATCGCGAAAATCAGGTAGAGCGTCCCGATATCCTTGTGGTTTGTGGAATACATCCAGCGACGCACAAAGCCCTGCGGCTTGTGGTCGTGATCGTCGTGAGCGACAGTTGAACCGGCCATTGGTCTCAGTCCCCTCTCTTAATTCTGATCGTTGGCGGCGACATCGACCGACTTCGTGTCGGCTTCGATGGCGGCAACCAGGTTGCGATTGGCGGCTTCGATATCATCGGCCGCTGCAGCAAGCCAGGCATCGAACTTGTCCTGGGCAACCACACGGATCGCGATCGGCATGTAGGCGTGGTCCTTGCCGCAAAGCTCGGAACACTGGCCGTAGTAGAGGCCTTCGGCGTCCGCCTTGAACCAGGTCTCGTTCAGACGGCCGGGTACCGCGTCCATCTTGACGCCGAATGCAGGCATGGCGAAGGAGTGCAGAACGTCGGCTGCGGTGACGAGGAGACGGACCGTCTTGCCGACCGGGACCACCAGTTCATTGTCAACGGCCAGGAGGCGCGGGTAGGCAGCGACATCTTCCTTGCCGTAACCGGCGCGGTCGCCTTCCTGCAGCATGAGCGAGTCAAAGGAGACCTCGTTCTCGGTCTGGTACTCATAGCCCCAGTACCACTGATAGCCCGTCGCCTTGACGGTGAAGTCGGCCGGGCCCGGCGAATACTGCGCCGTCAGCAGGTTGAAGGACGGGATCGCCAGCGCCAGCAGGATGACCACGGGACCGAGCGTCCAGATCACCTCGATGAGGGAATTGTGGCTGGTCTTGGAGGGATTGGGATTGGCCCCGGCGCGGAACTTCACCATCACGTAGATCAGAAGCGCCAGCACTAAGAGCGTGATCGGCACGATGAACCAGAGCGTGTAGGCTTCGAAGCCGCGGATCTGGGTCATGATTTCGGTGGCGGCAGGCTGGAAGCCCATTTGCCAGTCAACCGGCTGCGCTGCCAAAGCGGGGCTCGCGCCCAGCGAAACCAGCGCGGCAAGCCCTGCAGAAAGCTTGTTGGTCACGTTATGTCTCCCTCGAGTATCGTACCGCCTGCGTGACAAGACGGAATCCCTCAATTTGATTGGCGCTTCAAATCACAGAATGACATCGCCCGCAACTGTCGTCACCTGTTGATGATGCGGCATTTTTGCGCGGGGCCTTGCGAAAGCGGCGGGTTTGAGCGGCCAAACACAGGCCGGACAGCGATTTTCCCCGAAAACCGGCCCACGGGCGGCCTGCAGGCTCGGCCATTGGCGCAATCTCGAGCCCACTTTGATCCGCCAGCGTTGCCTCGAAGCCGCATTTTTGCCGCACAAAACAGCAGAGAGTGGACGTGAAGGGTTCCAATTTGCCCGCGCCCATCTACAAATTGAGCGATGATTCGGCCGTTCCATGGAGTTGAAATGGCATTTGCACAGATATCGAACCGGAGTCTTGGCGCTGTCCTGGCGTGCCTGATGCTCGCCACACCCTCGGGCCTTGCGACACAGGCAGCCGCCCAGCAGGCCGGCAAGGTCAAATCCTCGCACGGCGCCTGGTCGATCGTCTGCGACACGCCCGCGGGCGCGCCGGGAGAACAATGCGCGCTGATGCAGAACGTCATCGCCGATGACCGTCCCGAGGTCGGGCTTTCGGTGGTGGTGCT
>JAHJUC010000344.1 GCA_018829385.1 Alphaproteobacteria bacterium | reverse complement strand
CCCGACAAGCGCAATGCCCGCACCGACCGCGAACAGGCCGGCAAGTCCGTAGGCGGCTGCACGCGCGCCGATGATCGACCAGCCCGCGCGCTCCACCGAGCGCTGGTTGCCGCCGACACCGCGGATCAGCACGCCCAGCGAAGAGCGCATGACGATGAGATGCGCGACGACGGCGATGACGAGGCTGGCGACGATTGCCATGGGCGCCAGCGGCGGCTTGACGGTCATCAGCCAGCGCACCCAGTCGGGGGCCTGCCCGCCCGGCGCCGGCAGCATCAACACCGCAAGCCCGGCCCATACAAAGCTCATGCCGAGCGTCACGACGATCGAGGGCAGGTTGCGCAGGTAGATCACCACCCCGATCAGCGCATAGGCGCCAACACCGACGAAAAGGATCAGCGTGCCCACAAGCGGAGCGTCGCGCAGGAAGGTGGCCGTCACGCAGGCGACGAAGCTGACAAAGGCGCCGATCGACAGATCGAGATCGTTCACCGCCATCACCAGCATCTGGGCGATCGTTGCAAGCGCGATGGGAACCGCGAGGTTCAGGAGCAGGTTGAGCCCGAAATAGCTCATGGCGCGAGGCTGCAGCCAGAAGACGGCCGCAAGCAGTACTGTCATTGAAAGCGCCGGAATCAGCAGCCGTATCGCATCTGAAGTGAGGCGCAGCTTCATGCCGCCACTCCCTCGAACGAGGCGGCGATGATGTTGGTCTCGTTGACATCATCGCCCACGAGTTCGGCTGTGATGACGCGCTCGCGGAAAACATAGACCCGATCGCAAAGCCGCACCTCGTCCATCTCGGTGGAGTACCAGACAAAAGTCCGTCCCTTGGCCGCCTCATCGCGGATAATCTCGTAGACTTCCTGCTTGGTGCCGACATCTACCCCGCGCATCGGATCGTCCATCAGGATTACGGGCGCCCGGGTTGCCAAGGCGCGCGCGAAGAGCACCTTCTGCTGATTGCCGCCCGACAGCGACAGGATACCGTTCTCCATTTCCTGGGTGCGGATTTCGATACGCCGCTTCCAGTCGGCACCGCGCGCCGCTTCGTCCGTCGTCCGGACAACGCCACCCTGCGACAGATCTATGAGGGAGGCGATGGAGAAGTTGCGAAGGATGCTCCAGAGCTCGAAAACACCGTTGAGCCGCCGGTCGCCGGCGACGAAGGTCACAAGCGGATCGCGCCGCGGCCACCAGTTGTTCGATTGTGCCGCATGCAGTGCAAGCAGCAACTCGGTCTGTCCGTGCCCCGCAAGCCCCGCGAGCCCGATGATCTCGCCCTTTCGGGCGGTGAAGGGGATGCCGTGGGCCGGATGCCTGATCACGATTTCGGCGGCCGCAAGTTCCCGTGCGGACCGCTGGAAAACTTCCTCCTTGGCCACGCTGCCCATCGCCTCGACGAGGCGATGATGGTCGAACTCTGCGGCGGGGCGTTCAGCGACGACGCGCCCGTCCTTCATCACCACAACGCGGTCCGAGGTCTCGAGGATCTCATGAAGAATGTGCGATATGAAGATGACCGAGCCGCCGGCCGCAACGAAACGCCGGACATGGTCCAGCATCTGGCGTGCGAGGCTCGCGTCGAGGGATGAGGTCGGCTCGTCGAGAATGACAAGCCGCGGCGCAATGCTGGCCTCGGAGAAGGCCATGGCGATCTCGACCATCTGGCGCTCGGCGATCGACAGGTCTCCAACCGGTTGACCGCTGTCGATGCCATGTCCGGGGAATACGGCATCGAGACTTTTCTCGATCACCCTGGCAGCCTTCGAGCGCCAGCCAAAGCCGCCAAGCTCGTGATGCATGATGCGCGTGTTCTCGAGGATGGAAAGATTTGGGCACAGCGAGAGTTCCTGGAAGACGCAGCGCACCCCCCGCGCCCGGGCCACCGTGATGTTGTAGCGATCGAGCCGCTCGCCATCGCTGGCGACCGTGCCTTCCTGCGGTGTCAGTCCGCCATTGATCACGTTGACGATGGTCGATTTGCCGGCGCCGTTGTGCCCGACGAGGCCAATGCATTCGCCCCGCATGACCCGCAGGGTCACTCCGTCGAGCGCTTTGACGGCACCGAAGCTAACCCTGGCGCCATCGACCTCGATCACCGCCCTCATCATGTCTTGCGCCATCGTCACCGTCGTGTGCTCGATCAAAGAAGGAAAAGCGCGCGGCCATTCGCGGCCGCGCGGCAGGTGCCGGGAGGCTTACTTCGCTGCTTCTATGACCTTTATTGCGTCGTCCTGTGAGTATTCCACGTTGGCGACACCACCAGCCTGGGTGTTCGCCAGGTTGTCTTCGAGGTTATCCTGGTCGATGCGCAGGAACGGCACGACGAGGTCCTTGCTGACGTCCTTGCCGTCGAGGATTTGCTGGGCGACCCAGAAGGCCAGGGTCGAGACGCCGGGCGCGATCGAGACCGACATGGTCTCGTAGCCGTTTGCGTCCTTCTGCTCTTTCCACCACTTCAGTTCGTCTTCTCGATTGCCCATCACGATGATCGGCATTTCCCGGTCGGTCGCAGCGATCGCCTGGGCCGCGCCGTAGCCATCGCCGCCCTGGGTTACGACGCCGACAATCTCCGGCAGGCTCGGCAGGATGCCGGCGACCGCCTTCTGCGCAACGTCCTGCGCCCAGTCGCCGTGAACGGAGCCGGCGATCTTGAACTGCGGGTATTCCGCGACACCGGCATGGATGCCCGCCGAGATCTCGTCATCGACGAAGACGCCGGCGAGGCCGCGGATCTCGAGCAGGTTGCCGCCGTCGGGCAGCTTTCCGGCGAGATATTCGACCTGGCTTCGGCCCATTTCCTTGAAGTCGACGGCAATGCGCCAGGCGCAGGGTTCGGTCACAATGCCGTCGAAGGAAACGACGGTCACGCCCGCATCGCAGGCTTCCTTGACTGCGCCGTTCAGCGCTGTCGGCGAGGCGGCGTTGATGACGATCGCGTCATACCCCTGAAGGATCATGTTCTGGATCTGGGCGGCTTGTTCCGTGGCCTGGTTTTCAGCGGTGGTGAAGGCATCCGCGGCGGCTACGACGCCTGCCTTCACGGCCTCGCCGGTCACCTTCTCCCAGCTCGTCAGCATGGCCTGACGCCAGGAGTTGCCAGCATAATTGTTGGAAAGCGCGATCTTCTTGTCGGCTGTGTCTGCGAGCACGGAAACAGGCATGGCGGCGCACGCGACGGCGACCGATGCCATAAGCATCTTGCGGATTGTCATGTCATTCCTCCCTGATGATCACGCCCCATCGGCGGATCGCTTCACCCATGCCCCCAATGAGCGCGAATGAAAATTGTTCTTGCACTGAGCTTCCTCCTCTCAGTAAGGGCAGTATGCTGAAGCCGGTTGGGGCTGTACAGGCGCGCGGCGGCAAGATGTTTGCGGGTTTTGCGCAAGAACCTGCGGGTTTACGCAAGACGGCGACGCGTCCGCGAGCGCTTACTGGCGAAGCGGTACCGGCGGAGGGTGCCTGCCGTTTCTGGAGGAACTGAAAATGCTGCATCTCGCACCGGCAGCCCTGATTCACCACTACATCGGCATATCCAGGTTGCTTGCGGGACAGCTCGACTTCCGCTCGGCCATTTGTTCTGTCGCAGCCGAGGTCGCGCATATCGTTCCGCACGATCATCTCGATGTCTGCGTGCTGCTCGAGGACGGCAACTACCATACCGCCTATGAGACAGGCATTGATACCGCCTGGGGCGACTTTGCCGGCGCGCCGGTGGTCAACAGCCCCATCCGTTCACTGCTCTGGGGCGAGGTGGACTATCTTCTGGCCGATGACGCGATGACCGATCCCCGCTTCCACTTCGAGGGCGCCTTCAAGCGGCCGATCTTCGAACAGTCGCTCAGAAGCCGTCTGCATGTGCCGATGAAGGTGCAGGGCAACATTATCGCTGCCCTTTCCTGTTCGTCGCAAAAAGCCGGCATCTACACGATGGAGGATGTCGAGCGCGCGCGGATCATCGCCGATCTGCTGACACCTTATTTCTTCGCGCTGCGCGCCGCCGAACAGGCCCAGCGCTCGGCAATCGTCGAGGCCGAGGCGCGGGCACGCGAAGAGGGCCTGAGGCTGGGTGCGCTGAAGCTCACCGAGGCACTCGAGCAGGAGCGACAGCGCATCGGCATGGACTTGCACGATCAGACGCTTGCCGACCTCACACGACTCGCCCGCCGCGTCGATCGCCTGTCGCGCACGGGGGAAGTGGCACCGGAAGCGCTGGAATCCGTCTCCCGCTCGCTTCAGCATTGCATGCAGGACCTGCGGCAGATCATCGAGCAGGCAAAGCCCTCGGTCCTGCAGCTCTTCGGCCTCGCCCAGGCGATCGAACACCACCTGGTACGCTCGATGCGGGACACAGGATCCGCCACCGATTGGGAGATCACAGATGAGACCCATGGCGTGCTGGACCGATTGGAGCCGACTGTCAGCGTTGCGCTTTTCCGCATTGCGCAGGAGGCGATCAACAATGCGGTGCGCCATGCCGCCCCGCTTGCCATCATGGTCCGGCTCGATGCGGATGACGACAGGCTTGTGATTGAGATTGCCGATGACGGAAGCGGGCATGCGAAAACGCGAAAGCGGATCGGCGGAGGCATCGACAACATGCAGACCCGCGCCCGGCTGATCTCCGCGCGCTTCACGATTGGCTCGGGACCCAACAATCGCGGTACCGTGGTCCGCGTGGTGTTGCCTCTTGCGCAGCCGGATGACATGGAAAACCTGGAGGAGGGGCGGTATGAAGGTTCTGATCGTTGAAGACGACCCGCTGCATCGCACCTATCTGCACGAGGCAGTGGTCGCAGCCTTGCCGGAGTGCGAGACCGTGATCGAGGCGGAGAACGGACTCGCCGGGGAAAAACTGGCCCGCGACCATAAATCCGCACATATCGTCATGGATCTGCAGATGGCGACCCGCAACGGTATCGAGGCGGCGCGCACGATCTGGAAGGAGCGGCCGGAGACCCATATCCTGTTCTGGTCGAACTATTCGGACGAGGCCTATGTTCGCGGTGTCTCGCGCATCGTTCCCGATGGCGCAGCCTACGGCTACGTCCTCAAGTCTGCCTCCGATGAACGACTGAAGCTTGCGTTGCGCTCGATCTTCATCGAGAGCCAGTGCGTCATAGATCGCGAGGTTCGGGGTCTCCAGCAAAAGAGCCTGGGCCAGACCAACGGCTTCACCGATTCAGAATACGAAATCCTCATCGACATAGGGCTCGGACTGACGGACCGGACCATCGCCAAGCGCCGCAACCTTTCGCTGCGCAGCGTGCAGAACCGCCTGCAAAACCTCTATGACAAGCTTGATGTTTATCAGACGTCGAGTGACGAGAACGAGGATGGCCGTTTCAATCTCCGGGCCCGGGCGGTGACTGTGGCCTTCCTGCGCAAGCTCCTCAACTACAGCGCCCTCGAAAGGGCGGAGGCGGAACTCAAGGAGTGGTTTGACGCAAAGTAGTCTTTCGGACGTGGCTTTCAGTTGCTGAGACTTCACGCGAGTTGGAGCATCGAGCCGGTCTCCGCGCCCAGGCATCGGACTCGGGGGCGGATGGTAGCCGGAGAAGAGGGCGAGTGCAGAATTGGAAAAAGAGATGACCTGCAGACTGTTGATGCGTTCCGGGATCACCTCGCCAAACAAGGGCCAGGGTCTGTTTTCAATCAACCTAGATCCGGCTTGCTGTTCATGACCGTTGTGTCCGTCTCCTCCGCCCTCCATTCCCCGAATGCCCGGCTCGGTGTCGCGGTCATGCTGCTTGGGATCTTCCTGTTCGCGCTCAATGACACGCTTGGCAAGTGGCTGGTCGCGACCTATTCGGTCGGCCAGGTATTGCTTGTCCGCAGTATCGCGGCGCTGCTGGTTCTTTGGCCTTTTCTCTGGCGAATGGGCTGGAGGCCGCTGTTCAGCGTCGAGCGGCCGCGCATGCAAATTCTGCGCGTGGGCCTGTCCTCGCTCGAGGTCTACGCTTTCTACTTCGCTGTCATCTATCTGCCGCTGGCCGACGTCATGACCTACTGGCTGGCGGCGCCGATCTATGTCGCGGCGATGTCTCCTATCCTGCTCGGCGAGCAAGTGGGCTGGCGCCGGTGGACGGCGATCTTCATCGGATTTGCAGGAGTCCTCATCGCGCTTGAACCCTCGTCGGCGACGCTGACCGCGCCGGCATTGATCTCCGTTTTCGGGACATTCTGCTTCGCTTTCATGATGCTGTCGGGCCGGGCGCTCAGGAGCACGCCCGACAAGGTGCTGGTGTTCTGGCAGAGCGTCGGGGCCGGACTTCTCGGCCTGGTCACGGCGCCGTTTGGCTGGGTGGAGCCATCGGGCATCGACCTGGCGCTTCTGGCCGGGCTCGGTGTCGTCGCCATGGTGGCGCATGTCTGCGTCAACCGGGCAATGAAGCTCGCCGACGCCGCCGTCGTCGCGCCGTTCCAGTATACGCTGCTGTTCTGGGCAGTCGTCTTCGGCTTCATTGTCTTTGGCGACGTGCCGCGCCCGGCAATGCTCATCGGCGCTGCAATTATCGTTGCAGCCGGACTGTTCATCTTCTTCCGCGAGCGCAACAAACAAAACGCTCTGTAAGTGTTCAAGAACCAAGACCAAGCGCTGTTTGATTGCACGGTCCTCTATTGAAGCCGAGCGATGGAATTCGTTTTGCCCCGAACCGATCCCGTTCTTCGGCGACCTCGGATCGGTCAACCCGATGTTCCTGCTGCCCGAAGCGGTCAAGGCGCGTGGGCCGACGATTGCCAAGGGCTGGGCCGGCTCGCTGACCATGGGCGCGGGCCAGTTCTGCACCAACCCCGGCATCTCGGTGATCATCGACAGCCCCGAGGCCGACGCCTTCGTCGAAGCGGCGACCGCGGCGCTTAGCCTGGTTGGCGCGCAGACCATGCTGACCGACGGCCTCGCCTAGGCCTACCGCGCCGGACGTGACCGGGTCGCCGGCGTCACGGGGATCCAGGAACTGCTGACCTCGACCTGCGACCTGCGCAATGCAACGCCGTACCTGTTCGCCACCACCGGCAGGGAATGGCTCGACAACGAGATTCTTG
>JAHJUC010000343.1 GCA_018829385.1 Alphaproteobacteria bacterium | reverse complement strand
CGCCATCTTGCCGACCCAATAGGGCCAGAGCTGCTTCACCGCCGCCGTCGACATCCGCTCGGCCTGCGCCACCAGATTGATCTCGGGCGAAATGCCTTCGACAAAGCGCCAGGATGCCGAGCCGAACATCGCGCCCTGCGCGGACGCAACCGTCAGCTCTTCGGCGACAAGCTTGCGATTTGCGGCATCGAACCAGCCGAATGCCTTGCCGGCGAACGGAATTGGCGCCTCGTCGGAATCGCCGGGCGCGGCAAGTCCCTTGGCGATGACGAAATCAAACGCGATCCCCTCGGCGGTGAGGATGTCAAGCCGGTCCGCGTCGATCAGGCCGCCCGTAAACGGGATGGTGGTCTCCCCGATCCGGATGATCGATGGTGTGATCTCGATCTTGTGCATCTTCGGCATGTAGACAAGATTGACGCTCGCATCACGCACGTCCGCCTGGACGCCGCCCATCGTCATCGTGCCGCGGTCCGCCGCCACCTTGATCGAGAGCGAGGCCTTCCGGGTTGGTATCGCCCGACCGGCGGTGAAGCTAATTCCGAGCGGCGCCGTCAGCCCGTTTTGCCGGTCGCTTGCGCCTTCCGTCAGGAAATCGATCGCCAGCCCGCTGAACTCGCCGGTCACCTTGGACAGCTCGGTTTCGTTGGCCCGGGCACTGGCTTCTCCCTTGACGCCGATCCTTTGCCCGTTGCGCTCGATTTCGGCCTCGATCTGGTAGTGCCTGGCGTCGACCCTGCGCACCAGCGCATTGTCGACCACGACCGGCACGCCGGCGCCGGAAATCCGTATGTCCGAAAACCGGAAGGCCCCGGCCTCCACCGCATCCACCTGCACGGCAACCCGGTTCAGGGCGCTGAACAGCTGCTCGATCATCGCATCGGTGCCATCGACCCGGAACCCGGCCAGATCGGTGAGGCTGAAACCGTCGCCTTGCGGCGCGGCCAGTTCGACCCCGCCGATATCAACCGAGAGGATGGTCAGCTTGCCAGCCAGCAGCGCCAGCGGATCGAGGGAGATCAGGATGCGGTCGGCCCGGTTGGCCGGCGCCACGCCATCAACCGCTTCCACCCGGACATCCTCGGCCAGCAGAGCAAGATGCCCGCGCCGGGTCAGCCGTATGCCGGCGCTGGTCAGTTCCGCGCGCTTGTCCGGGCCGACGGCCTGGGCCAGGGCTGCCTGAGCCCGGTCGCGGATGAAGCCGTCGGCAACGCCCGTCTCCAGCGCCGCCACGAGCCCTCCGGCAAGCACCGCCAGCAGCACAAACACCCCGGCGATCCAGCGCATGGCGGTGCCGCTCCAATGCCTCGGATGGTGCCCGCGCACCAGAATGGAGTCTTCGCCGTTCGCCGACGGATACTCGTGCAACCCGATAATGTCGCGTCTTTTGAACAGAACCTTGTCTATCGGCTGATCCGGCATGGGCGTTGGAATGATATCTTTCTGTCTTGTCGTTGATTCTTCTGGACTGTCAGATCCGCGTTTATATATCCCGTGAAGGCAGGGTCACCTGCGAAAAACGCGACTGAACCGGCGAAAGGATTGCATAGTGAACGAATTGGTCGAGGGCGCCATCGCGCCGAAACTGGATTTGCCACGCGATGGCGGCGGAAACGTGTCGCTGGCTGAATTGGCTGGCAAGAAAGTGGTACTGTACTTCTATCCGAAAGACGATACCAGCGGCTGCACCACCGAGGCGCTGGATTTCACCGCGCTTTCGGGCGAGTTCGCCAAGGCCGGAGCTGTCGTGGTCGGTGTCTCGCCCGATCCGGTCAAGGCCCATGACAAGTTCATCGCCAAGCACAGCCTGGGGGTCATCCTAGCCTCGGACGAGGACAAGACGGTTCTCGAGGCCTATGGCGTCTGGAAGGAAAAGAGCATGTACGGACGCCAGTACATGGGCGTTGAGCGCTCCACGTTCCTCATCGACGCCGGCGGCAAGATCGCCAGGATCTGGCCCAAGGTCAAGGTCAAGGGGCATGCCCAGGACGTGCTCGAGGCGGTCCGGGCGCTTTGAACCGGGTACCGGAACCAGGATCAGGATCCGAGGTGAGCGTCGAAACCGGCACTATTCTCTCGCTGCGCGACGGCGCGGCGCGAGCGATCAGGGCCGCGGACCTGACTGAGAAGACCGCTCTCGCCCAGGAGGTCGCCCGACGCTGGCATGCGCGGCGGCTGTCGCTGCGCTCGCCGCTCGACACCCTGCCGCCCGAACGCCCCGGCCGCCCGGAGAAACCGGAACTGGTGCCGCCCACCCAGGTGGTGCGCCGTTCG
>JAHJUC010000342.1 GCA_018829385.1 Alphaproteobacteria bacterium | reverse complement strand
GCGACGGCGGCGACAATAAGCAAAATCAGGATCCACTGGATCATGGAACAACCCTCCGTTTCATTTCACGAGGGCTCAACGTCCGACCGGCGGATTTGGTTCCCTGCCGCCCGCACAAACCGGGGCGGCGGTCCGGGCTCAGGGCTCCTCGCCGGGCCAGTCGACCAGGTAGTCCTCGAAGTCCTCGACATCGATGCCGGCTTCGCTCACCGTGCGGCCGCGCACCGAGACGCCGGCTTCGTGCACGGTTTCCGGATCGCCCGAGACCAGCGGGTGCCACCAGTAGAGATCGGCGCCCTCGGCCACCAGCCTGTAGCCGCAGGTCGGCGGCAGCCAGGTGATGGTGTCGACCTGTTCCGGCGTGAGCCCGATGCAGTCGGGCACGGTGGCCTGGCGGTTGTCATAGTCCTTGCATCGGCAGCTCTCGCCATCGAGCAGGCGGCAGGCGATGTTGGTCCAGGCAATCTCGCCGGTGTCCCAGTCCTCGAGCTTGTTCAGGCAGCAGCGGCCGCAGCCGTCGCACAGGCTTTCCCATTCGGCCCTGGTCATCTGGGACAGCGTCTTGGCTTTCCAGAACGGCTTGGCGTCCATGAGCGGCTTCCTTTTTGTCATCTCGACGCACGCGCAGGCGCGCTGGCGGCTTGTCCTTTGACTGAAAATGCGCCAAAAGCATAGGCCACAGGGGGCAAAAACTGTGGTGACATCATGCACCGCGGGAAAAGCAACGCGCGACGATGCAGGTCGCCAACGCCCGCAATGGACCAAGACCCGTGCAAGACCCGTTCAACCAGGAAAACCGGCCGCGCAAGCGCTCCAACATCCTTCTCCGCATTGATTCCTGGATCGATTCGTCGATCTGGAACGCCGGATTCCGCGTTGGCGAGATCTGGGAGGAGATCACCATCTTCTTCCGCCGCTTCCGCACCCGCGGCGTGTGGAAGGCGGTGTTCGAGATCGCCGGCGAGGGCATGAACGCCGGCACCGCGGGCTTCGTGCTGCTTCTGGCGCTGGCGCTGCCGGCGTTCGAGGAGACGTCGGGCAACTGGCAGGCGCGCGACGATTTCGCCGTCACCTTCCTCGACCGCTACGGCAACGAAATCGGCCATCGCGGCATCATCCACGAGGATTCCGTTCCCGTGGACCAGTTGCCCGATCATCTCGTCAAGGCGGTGCTGGCCACCGAGGACCGGCGCTTCTTCGAGCATTTCGGCATCGATTTCTTAGGCCTTGCCCGCGCCATGACCGAAAACGTCAAGGCCAATTCGGTGGTCCAGGGCGGCTCCACCATCACCCAGCAATTGGCCAAGAACCTGTTTCTGACCAATGAGCGGACGATCGAGCGCAAGGTCAAGGAGGCGTTTCTGGCCTTCTGGCTCGAGGCCAACCTGCCGAAGAAGGAAATCCTGAGGCTCTATCTCGATCGCGCCTATATGGGCGGCGGCACCTTTGGCGCTGCGGCGGCGTCGCAGTTCTATTTCGGCAAGGATATCACCGAGGTCTCGATCGCCGAAGCGGCGATGCTGGCCGGCCTGTTCAAGGCCCCTGCCCGCTACGCGCCGCACATCAACCTGCCGGCGGCCCGGGCACGCGCCAACGAGGTCTTGTCCAACCTGGTGCAGGGCAACCTGATGACCGAGGGCCAGGTGATCGGCGCGCGGCGCAACCCGGCCAGCGTGATTGACCGCGGCGACCGGGATGCGCCCGACTATTTCCTCGACTGGGCCTTCGAAGAGGTCAAGCGGATTGCCGCCAGGTACGACCAGCATTCGCTGATCGTGCGCACCACGCTCGATCCGGGCATGCAGGAAGCCGCGGATGCGGCGGTGGAAGCCGGACTTCGGCAGTATGGCGACCAGTACCGCGCCAGCCAGGCGGCGCTGGTGCTGATCGAGAACGGCGGCGCCGTGCGCGCCATGGTCGGCGGCCGCGACTACGGAGAAAGCCAGTTCAACCGGGCCTCCCGCGCGCTCAGGCAGCCCGGCTCCTCGTTCAAGATCTACACCTATGCGCTGGCCATGGAAAAAGGCATGACGCCGGACAGCCCGATCGTCGACGCGCCGATCCGCTGGGGCAACTGGGCGCCGGGCAATTATTCCGGCGGCTATTCCGGCCGCGTCGACATCAAGACCGCGCTGGCCCGCTCGATCAACACCATTCCGGTGCGGCTCGCCAAGGAGCGGCTCGGCGAGGATTCGATCGGCCAGATCATGGCGATGGCGAAGAAGTTCGGCGTCGAAACGCCGATCCGCCGCGACGTCACCATCCCGATCGGCACCTCGGAAGTCACCGTGCTCGACCAGGCCACGGCTTACGCGGTGTTCCCGGCCGGCGGCTACCAGTCCCGCCGCCACGGCATCGCGCAGATCATGAACTACAATGGCGACGTGCTTTATGACTTTAGCCGCGACGAGCCGCCCGCCGAGCGGGTGCTGTCGGAAGATGCCGGCAACTACATGAACCAGATGCTGACAAGGGTTCCCTATGTCGGCACGGCGCGGCGTGCCGCCGTCGACGGCGTGCTGACCGCCGGCAAGACCGGCACCACGCAGGCCTACCGCGACGCCTGGTTCTGCGGCTACACCGGCAATTTCACCGCGGCGGTCTGGTTCGGCAATGACGACTACACCTCGTCCAACCGGATGACCGGCGGATCGCTGCCGGCCATGACCTTCAAGCGGGTGATGGACTACGCGCACCAGGGCATCGAGCTCAGGGCCATTCCCGGCGTCGAAAATCCGTTCCCCGAACCCAAGGCCGCGCCGCTGGTCGCCAGGTCCGAGACCGACGCCGACGGCAATCCGGTGCCGGCGCGGCAGCGCTCGCGGTCGCTCAACCGGGACACCACAGAGGTTCTGCGCGGGCTGGCGGAAAAGCTCAACAGCGCCATCCCGCTGGGCGCGCCCGAGCGGCTGGCCGCGATCGGGGACCAGCCGGAACTGATGCCGGCCACCGCCGAGCAGTGATCGGCGGGCACGGAATCGGGCAGTGGTGCATATCCCGATCTTTTCAGGACCGGTGACTGGTACTTGGCGCGGTATTGTGCTTTTTCGTCACGCGCGGCGCGGTTTGCGCGCCTCGTCCCACTCCCCCGGCGTGGCCGCCGCCACCCACCCGATCTGACGAAGGAAGCCAAGCCACGTGTTTCGTCTGCCTGCCCTGGTTGCTCTGACGCTGGCGATCGCTTTTGGCGGTGGCGCCTGGTCGGCGTCGTGGATGCTCAAGGCCACCTCCGGCTTCGGCGCCATCACGCTGGGATCGTGGAGCGCCTATCCCGACCTGCAGACGGCCAACGCCGATCCCTTTGCCAGGGCGCACCGCGCCGGCGATGGAAAGATCCTGCTCGGCCGCGCCGAAGGCCTGGTGTTCACCGCCCGGAGCGATGAAGCCGGCGCGGCACTTTCGGGACGATGCAGCTATGAAATCTCCGGGTCGACACCGCCGGCGCGGTTCTGGACGCTCAGGGTGGCCGACGCCGACGGCATGCCGCTTGAGGCCCCCGAGCGGGTTCCCGTCAGCCTGAACTCCTGGACCACGCTGCGCACCATCGACGGCGCCTTCCGCATCCGGCTCGCCGCCGCCCCCCAGGCCAGCAACTGGATCTGGCTCGATTCGCCCGGCGACGTTGCTTTCGTGCTGACGCTGATCGACACGCCGACAGCCGCCTCGGTCAGCATGGTCGAGCTCGACATGCCGAAAATCGCGCTCATCGGGTGCGCCGATGCGTAGCGCCCTGCTGGCCATCGTGATCGGCCTGGTGGGCGCCGCGATCATCCATATCGTCATCATCCTGGCGCTGCCGATGTGGACGGGCAAGGATGCGTGGACCCGGGTCAGCATGCTTGGCGCGATGAACCGGTTCTATCCGCTCGCCAACGAGCCCAACACCACCGGCCTCTACAACGAGGATCCGCATATCCGCAGCGCCGTCTGCCGGTTCGACATTTCCGACGGGCCGGTACGGATCATCGCCTCGGGCGACGTGCCGATCTGGACGGTGTCGGCCTATGACACCTCATCGAACGAAACCTATTCGATGAATGACCGCTCGGCGATCGGCACCGGCGTCAACATCACCTTCGTCACCCCGACCCAGATGCTGCAGTTGCGCCGCGTAATGCCGCGGGCGCTGGAACGTGCGGTATTGGTGGAGTTGAGCCAGCCGCAGGGCTATGTCGCCTTGCGCGCCGTGGCGCCGACGCCCAGCCAGCAGCCTGCGGCGCGGGCCTTTCTCGACACCGCGGTGTGCACGCGCATCACCATCGATCCGGCCTGACGGGCACAAGCCGCCGCGCGCTGACGACGGCTCTCATCCGCGCCGTCTCAAGCCCTATCAGGGAAGCCTCAGCAGGACCGGCAGATATCCCGCGGCCTGAAGCAGTGCCACCGCTTTGACGACCGGAATGAGCGCCAGAAAATAGAGCGAGTCGCCAAAGGCGCGCAAAAGCACCTTGGGTGAAAAGGTGATCTCGGAGGGGGTGTGGTACAGCCTGACATTCGGCCAGAACTGCGGCGTGCTGCTCTCATAGGCCGGGTAATCGGCCGCAAACTGGGTGCGCAGGAACGCGGCTTCCTTCTTCGCCGTGATCGAGAACACCAAATAGCTCATGCCCGCCAGAAACAGAGCAACCACGATCGAGCCGAACACCAGGCCGACCCCGAAGACGCCGATGGTCGAGAACAGGTAGAGCGGGTTGCGGGTCATCGAATAGGGGCCCGCCATGACCAGTTCTGAGTTCTTGCGCGTGCCGACGTAAAGCGTGCTCCACAGCCTGCCGAACATGCAGACCAGAATGAAAACCACCCCGGCGGTTTCGAAGGCGGCGCGCAGCAGGGAGGCATCATGCCACTTCGTCCCGGCGACAAACAGCAAGGCGATCGCAGCAGCCGCGAGGAACTTGACAATCACCTGCCGCCTTCTCTGGTTGAAGGGCTGCAGTGGGGTTGAATCCGTCATGGGGGCATCCTGAATAAAGGCTCGAGTTGAGTGGCGTCTAGCTTTTGCGACACCTGAGCCTCAATGGCAACCGGATTACGGTTTGTCCGACGGTGAATTAAGACGAAAGAACCGCTCATGGGCCTGGCCGGCGCGGCGGTTGATGGCCGCCTCATCGAGCGGCGGTTCGCGGCCGATGACACGGCGGATCTGGAGATCGCCGACCAGAAGGCTGAGATACAGGATGACCGCCTCGCCGGTGTGGTCGAAGGCGAGCGCGCCTTCCCGCCTGGCGCGCTCCAGAACCTCGCCGATCAGCGGCGCGATCGTCTCCCTGCCCCGCTCCGAGATCGCCGCCCCGAGTTCGCCGGTGGGATCGGCCGCTGCGGCGCGGTTGAGCTGGATGGCGCGCGGGCTGACCAGCAGCGCCAGCAGGCGCGGACCCAAAGCCTCAAGGATTTCCAGCGGCGGCCTGTCGCCGGCCAGGCCGTCTTCGAGCAATTGCCTGACCTCTTCGGCGTTGCGCACGACCAGAGCCTTGAACAGGCCGGTCTTGTCGCCATACCAGTTGTACAGCGTCTCGTTCGACGCCCGCGCTGCCCTGGCGATCGCCAGCATCGAGGTTCCGGCATAGCCCCTGGCTTCCAG
>JAHJUC010000341.1 GCA_018829385.1 Alphaproteobacteria bacterium | reverse complement strand
TCGCCGCCGCTCCCTTCAAAACAGTCCGGCCCCGGGGTAAACCTGACGTCCCAATCAGGAGACAATGATGATCAGCCCGACCGGTGAATTGACTTTGCGGACACTGGCCATGCCGGCCGACGCCAACGCCGCCGGCGACATTTTCGGCGGATGGGTGATGGCGCAGATGGACCTGGCCTGCGGCATCCGCGCTGCCGAACGCGCCCGTGGTCGCGTGGTCACCGCCGCCGTCAACGAGATGTCGTTCGCCATGCCGGTCAAGATCGGCGACACGCTGTGCATCTACACCGACATCGTCAAGGTCGGTCGCACCTCGATGACGCTTCTGGTCGAGGCCTGGGCGCAGCGCTATCTCTCGCCGCAGATGGACAAGGTCACCAACGCCCTGTTTGTCATGGTGGCGCTTGATGCCAGCAACAGGCCGACGCCGCTGCCGGCCGAGTGATCGCCGGACCCACACCACCTCAAGACCCGCTTGAATAGGATTGTCAGCGACCCGATTCAATCCGGCAGCACCCGCGCTCAACCCACTGGAACAAAACGACAAAAACAAGCCTGAAAAAGATCGGAGCCTGATCCGGCGGGAACGTCAGCCGGCTTCACCAGGAGCCGCCTCGTCCGAAGCCAAGTCCGGCTGGTTCATTTCATAGAGATAGAGCCGCGTCTTGCGCCGGTCGACAAGCTCCCAGATTTCGGTGGCGTCGACACCCGGCACGGCAAAGCTGTTGGACACCAGCAGGCTGCCGGGCTTCATCTCCCGCCTTGCCTTGTCGAACAACTGCGGCATCGGCTCTGGCGAGAGAAAGGCGTAGACGATGTCGGCATCCGAAATGTCGGCGGACCAGATATCCTGCCGCAGGATCTGTCCCCGTCGCTCAATTTTCGACAGCACGACCGAGACGAACCAGACCATCGGCGCCGACTCCACGCCCCTTGCCTGCCTGTCCTCGCCGTCGAGCGCCCGGACGACGCCGCCAAGACCCGAACCGAGATCGACGAACCGCTTGGCGCCGCGTTGCTGCATCAGCGACAGCAGCGCCCCGGTCGTCTGCCGGTTGGTCAGATACAGCGGCACCCGCTCGCGCGCGGTGTTGGAGAAGACCAGATAGAGCACGACAAACCCGATCCCGAACGGCCAGGCGGGCAGATCGCCCGCATTGATCGCAAGCACAAGGGCCGCCGGGAAGCACAGGCTGATCCAGACCCACCAGACCGGCATCCCCAGCAGCTTCGTCACCGCTGCAGCGCCAACACTCTGAACGATCAACCCGCCCCAGAACAGGCTGCTCGCGTCAAGCCTCCCGGCCAGCACGGCGCTCAACGCAACCACCATCACGCCCGCGGCAAGCTGCGCAAGGGCGGCGCCGATGATCGGATAGGAGCGAACTGGGTTCATGCCGGGTCCTGTCGAGTGGCCTGCAGGCCATGGTGTCAAATCAGGCGGCGACCGTCAGATCGGTCGGATCGATGGCGTCAAAGGCGGCGGCGATCACCTCCGGTCCGGCACCCGGCCGCACGGCATCCGCCGACAGGATCTGCCGGAAACGCCGCGCGCCGCGAACGCCCTGGAACAGCCCGATCATGTGCCGGGTCACGTGGATCAGGCGCCCACCGGAAGCAAGATGCGCTTCGGCGTGATCCATCATCGCTGCACAGACCGCAGCCCAGTCCACCTCGGCAACATCCATCCCGTAGATCTGCCGGTCCACGCCTGAAAGCAGCGAGGCATTGTGATAGGCGGCCCTGCCAAGCATGACGCCATCGACATGAATCAAATGCTCAACGGCCTGATTCAGATCGGCAACACCACCATTTATCCCGATGAAAAGGTTAGGATAATCCCGCTTGAGACGATAGACCCGATCATAGTCGAGCGGTGGAATGTCGCGGTTTTCCTTGGGCGAAAGCCCCTCGAGCCAGGCCTTCCGGGCATGCACCCAGAGCGCGTCCACGCCAGCATCCGCGACTGCGGCCGCGAGCTCTGAAAGCGCGATTTCCGGATCCTGCTCGTCGACGCCGATGCGGCACTTGACCGTCACCGGCACGCTCGAGACGGCCTTCATCGCCGCCACACAGCGCGCCACCAGATCGGGTTCGCGCATCAGGCAGGCGCCGAAGGCGCCGGACTGCACCCGGTCGGAGGGGCAGCCGACATTGAGGTTGATCTCGTCATAGCCGAAGTCAGCCGCGATCCGCATCGCCTCGGCAAGCTTGTCCGGCTCCGATCCGCCAAGCTGCAAGGCCACGGGATGCTCGATCTCGTCATAGCCAAGCAGCCGCTCGCGGTCGCCGTGGATGATCCCGTCGGCAACCACCATCTCGGTGTAGAGCAGCGCATGCCGCGTCAGCTGACGATGCAGGAACCGGCAATGCCGGTCCGTCCAGTCCATCATGGGGGCGACTGCAAATCGATGTAACGGATAGCTGCTCATCAGGTCTTTCGCTGGTTATTCTGGCGCCGGATTTTTCGGCCCGGACGGTTTGGCCTGCATATAGCTCAATTCTCACCGGCGCGAAACTCCGGCTTGCCTGCCGCTGGCATCGACCGGGATGGAACCAGTTTCGCCGTTCGTGCGTTGACGGCGAAACAGCAGCGGAGGCCTTCATGCCGATAGAAAAGACCAGTTCGACCGTCGACCCAGTTGACGCCCAGGTGGGCGGCGACGCTGACATCGACGGCATCGCCCAGACGCTGACCGCCGACGATATCAACGCAGTGCTGATGTCGCAGCAGCCGACCGAGCAGCGGCTTGAGACCCTGAAGGCGATGCGCGCCGAAATC
>JAHJUC010000340.1 GCA_018829385.1 Alphaproteobacteria bacterium | reverse complement strand
GGCCTGGCTGGCTGCAAGCTGGCTTGGCGAAATTAATTGCGCGTTTTTATCTTGACTAATGCGCTCATGTTTTAGTAATCGGTGTCTCGCATAAGCTGATTGGAATTGTCAAGTTTGATATTGAAGTCAATTTGAGGAAGCTGACAGCAAGCGAGCAAGTGTACCGCCAGCCAGCTATTCAATAAAATGGATCAGGTAAGGGCGCTATGACTTCTATCAGAACAAACCTAACTCGCACCGCAGTGACATTGGCACTGTGCACTACAACCGCACTCACGGCAGTGCCGTTTGCCCATGCACAGGAGGAAGCCAAGCAGCAGAACGGCTTCACCCTGCTGCAGCGGCTTGTCCTTGGCGCTGGACGCGCCAAGGTCGCCACCGAAACGCCTCAGGCGGTCACCGCTCTCGAACAGGCGGACATCGATGAGAAGCAGGCCTCCACGGTCACCGACCTGCTCAAGGACATCCCCAATGTCAGCGTGATTGGCGGCGCCAACCGGGCGCTCGGTCAGTCCTTCAACATCCGCGGCATCGGCAAGGGTGAATCCGCCTCCGATGAAGGCCGGATTCTCGTCAATGTCGATGGCGTGCCGCAGTTTTTCGAACAGTACCGCATGGGCGGCTTCTTCAACGATCCTGAACTGTTCAAGCGGGTTGAAGTGCTTCGCGGACCGGCCTCCTCCACCCTCTACGGCTCCGGCGCGCTTGGCGGCGTCGTCAATTTCACCACCAAAGACGCATCCGACTTTCTCGCTGACGGCCAGACCGGCGCCCTCAAGCTCAAGGGCAGCTACGATTCCAACCCGAACGGCTATCTGACGAGCGCCATTCTGGCACTTCGCCTCAGCGATTATGCCGAAGTGCTGCTGACCGGCAACTACCGCAAGGCCGACCAGTTCAAGGATGGCGACGGCATCGCGGTCCAGGGATCCGAGTTCACCACGCCGAATGGCCTGGCGAAAGGCACCTTCTATCTCGACGAAGCCAAGGAGCGAAAGGTCCAGGTCAGCTACAGCCAGTTTACCAGCGACCAGGACAACCAGGCCTATTCGCAGCTGCAGCCGACCGGCGCCTTCGGAACGGTCGACCGCGTGGTCAACAACAGGCAGGCGCAGATTTCCTACGAGGATGCGGCGACCGACAATCCCTGGCTCGATCTGAAGCTGTCGCTTTCCTACAACGACATCACCAACGAGCAGACCAACGCCTCGCTCGGCGCGGCCAGCTCGATCGGTCAGGATTCCACCTACGGCTACGAGAGCTACCAGTTCCTCGGTCAGAACACGTTCGAGTGGACCGGCGATACCTATGAGAACTATCTGACCGTCGGCGGCCAGATCATCCGCCAGAACCGGACCACCGGAACCGCAAGCCCGCTCGGCCATCACCCGGAAGGCACCGACTTCCAGACCGGGATCTTCGTCCAGAACGAATTCATCTGGAACGACAGGCTGACGCTCATCCCGGGCGTCCGGTTCGATTACCAGAGGCTCAGCGGCGGCGATTCCGTTGGCACGCTCGCAGGCGCTGCGATTCCCGAGGACAAGACCGACACGGCCTTTTCTCCGAAAATCGCGGCTCTCTACAAGTTCACCGACAATTTCTCGGTCTTCGGCTCCTACGCACACACCGAGCGGTTTCCCTCGATCGACGAGATCTACTCCAACGACTACGGCGCGGGCGTCAGGCCCAATTACAGCCTCGGCCTGAAGAAAGAAAAGTCGAACAATTACGAAATGGGTTTTGTCGTTTCGACAACCGACCTGATCCAGGCCGGCGACAGCTTCGATTTCAAGACAACCGGCTTCTACAACAAGATCGATGATCTCATCGTCCGCCAGCGCAACATGTATCCGCAATACGTCAATGTCGGACGTGCGGAAATCTACGGCGTCGAGTTCGAGGCAGGCTACGAGAGTGACAACTTCTTCGCCGACGCAGCACTTGGCCTGACGGTCGGAACCGATCTGACCAACAACACCGCGCTCACCGAGGTTGCCCCGGCCGAAATCAATATCGGCGCCGGCTACCGCATACCCGATCGCGGTGTGAGCTTTGGCTGGGAAGGCCGCTTCGTGTTCGCGGAAACACGGGTTCCCGTCCCCACTGCCGCGACGACGGATTTCGCCGCCGAGGCTCTCAGACGCGCATC
>JAHJUC010000339.1 GCA_018829385.1 Alphaproteobacteria bacterium | reverse complement strand
TCCATGTTCAACTCCCAAAACAGGAATGCGCGGTGCGCCCCCGCATAGTTCCTGACCCCTGGCGATCGGGGAGTTAGTAACCGAGCATGCGCCGGCCCATGGACCTTTAGTTCCGAGGAACCTGGACATACGTCCACGGCTCCCCGACCATAGGTCGAGGAATTCGGCACCCTAACGGCGGACGCCAAACCGACATGCTTCGGGTTACTAAGCCCGGAGACAGCGCGTACTGCCTCACCTGCGCTTATAGCGACCTAACCACATCCGCGCCACCGCAGATTTGTTGGCGCAAGAGGTCGGTTCGCTGCAAAGGCTCGAGAAAGCAGACGGGAGTGGTTGTCGCTTTCGTGTCCAAATCGAAACGGCAAATTAACCTCGGCATTGCCTTGCCTCTCCTCGTCGAGAAGTTGCGTTGATATCCGAGAACAATCGGACTAAAGCATCGGCTCCTGAATATCTGCATCTCTGCGGAACTCGTATGATCAATCATGCAATCTCCGCGGCGATTGTCGGGCCGCAGTGCTGGAAACGTATATTGACCGGATCCCCCACCGATTTTTCCGGCGTCAAAGAGCGCTTTGCGAGGGCAGGCACAGTCAACGAAACCCTCCATTTGATACAGTCCGTTTATCGCGTGGATTTCGTTACCTACCATCTCGCTTCGACAGTGATCGGTGATTTCGACGCCCCATTCGTGCGGACCACCTACCCGGATGCGTGGGTGTCCACCTACTTGTTGAATGGCTATGTTCATATCGATCCAGTCGCGCGGGAAGGCTTTCTGCGCCAGCTGCCATTCGATTGGCGAGAGCTCGAGTTCGCGCCTGAAACGCTCATGTTTTTAGAGGATGCAATACGCCATGGTGTCGGCCGCTTCGGCTTCTCCGTTCCGATATCGGATAAAGCCGGCCGGCGCGCCATCCTGTCTTTCAATTCGAACATGTCCGGCGAAGACTGGAACTATCTGGTCGATGTGCATCGGAGCGAATGGGTCGATCTCGCATATCTCGTGCACCAGATGGCAGTCTTCGAGCTGCACGGAGAGAGCGATCCGATCCCGGCCTTGAGCCCGCGGGAACGTGAATGCCTGTACTGGAGCGCGCTCGGCAAGGATTACAAGGCCATCGCGATTATTCTCGGCCTTTCCCATCATACGACCCGCAGTTACATCAAGTCGGCCAGGACGAAACTTGGTTGCGCCACGATCTCAGCGGCGGCCACGCTTGCCCTGAAGTTGCGCGTGATCTCGATATGAGCCGATCGCCCGCCCGCCTCTGACAATACCCGCATTTGAGCGTGCCCATGTGCGGGAATATCGTGAGCCGCTGCAAGGTTGCATCTTCAAGCCACGATCAATAGCTGGAGGTAAACCTTGTTCATTCTGGTTCAGGCGCAACAGTACACCCGTTACAAATCTCTCATGGATCAGGCGTTTCGCCTGCGCAAACGCGTGTTTCACGATCAACTCGGTTGGGCCGTCACAATCGACGGCGATTGCGAGCGCGACGAATATGATGCTCTGCGGCCGGCTTACCTGATGTGGTGCAATGATCGCGCGGATCGCCTTTATGGAACGCTGCGGCTGATGCCGACCACCGGGCCCACGCTTCTCTATGATGTCTTTGGCGACACTTTTGCGGGTGCCAGCCTGAACGCGCCTGGCATCTATGAGGGAACGAGAATGTGCCTCAATGAGGAAGCACTCTCCAACGACTTCACGAGCCTGGAAACAGGGAGGGCTTTTGGTATGCTGCTGCTGGCATTGTGTGAATGCGGATTGTGCCACGGTATCCAGACGCTGGTCTCGAACTACGAGCCGCGCCTGGCGAGGGTCTATCGTCGGGCGGGGCTGGCCGTTGAAGAGATTGGACGCGCTGATGGTTACGGTCGTTCTCCGGTATGCTGCGGTATATTCGAGGTTTCTGAGAGTGTTCGCGCGGACATGCAGCAGGCGCTTGGTATCATGGCTCCCCTCTATGCAGGATATCATTTGCGCAAGAATACCACAGAGGTGCTGCCCTCACGCATGTCGGCGTGAGGGTTGTGTGCCGGTTGCCGAGGTGACGCTCGCGGCCGCCCCGACATCAACCGCCGTAGCTTCCGGAAAAGACGATATCCTGGTCGACCAGAACGTTGAACTTGTAGCCCGGTCTGACCTGTATCGTGGGCTGCACATTGAGGTTTTTGGAGATAGTCTGCTCGGCGACGCGGCCAAACGTTTCTGCGAAATTCCGGCGGGCCGCGTCTGAGGCGGTGTCCTGGGTAGCCAGCGTTGAGCTCTCGGGAACCGCCATGTCGATCCCAGACCCGATAAGTGCGACGAGCGCCGCCGATCCGAACGTCCGGAGATAGCGGTTGTTGACCTTGTCGGCGAAGCCGCTGTACCCCTCTGAATCCGCTCCCGCCATCCCGCCGATCTGCAAGGTCGAGCCATTCGGGAAGATGACGTCCGTCCAGACGACGAGCACGCGGCTCTGGCCAAACGAAACCTTGCTGTCATAACGTCCGAAGAGTTTGGTTCCTTGGGGGATCAACAGAAAGTGACCCGTCGCGCTGTCGTAGATGTGCTGGTTCACCTGCGCTGTTATCCGGCCTGGCAAATCTGAATTGATGCCAGTAATCATCGTCGCCGGGATGACCGAGCCGCGCTTCAGTTCATAGCGCGACTGTTGGGGCACCATCCGGTTCGGCAGGTATCCGAGGTCCTTGATGTCAGCGTTGAAGAAGTCTTGTTTCGAAGTCTGGCCGTTCGGATCGACGTTCTGACCCGTGAGGCCGGACTTCATGGCCGTGGCATAGAGATCAGAGGCGCTGCTGGTGCTGGACGGTTGCCGGTCAGATGTCCGCGTATCGGTCGGGGTATTTCCGAGCTGCGAGATTTTGACCTTGAGCGGGGAGTCCAACGCCGTTGCTCGGGCCTGGAGGCTCGCCATGCGTTGGCGCTGCTGTTCACGAAGGACCTGCTCGCGTTGTTCGCGACGAAGCCTCTCCAGCCATTCTTCCTCCGATTCCATCCGCGGTCGGCGTTCTTCCCGGACCTGCTGCTTTATTTGCTCTTCTTCAACCTGTGTGGTTTCCACCTTTGTCTGGGTTGGGGGCGTGGGCTGGAATACCGGCTGCTCTTCGCGGTCGCCAATGATGCCGTCTTTCACCCCACGCTTCATCTGATCAGCGAAGGTCGAAGCCGGGACGTTTGAGCCTGCTTCACTTGGGTTTTTTTCGCCAAACCGCAGTCCGCGGGAAGAGATGCCGTATACCAGTACGGCGGCCACGACCACCGTGATGCCAATCCCGAAGAATACCGGCAGACGGTTGAGCCTCTTCATGCCTTTTTCTTGCGTGGCGTTGCTCGGATTGCCGAGCTGGAGCGACTGTACCATGTTCGCCTCTCCTCAGCTTCGCTTCATCAACGAGAGCGGGCTCGACGGCGTGGCGCCGCCAGCCGAGATCGCATAAGCCCGG
>JAHJUC010000035.1 GCA_018829385.1 Alphaproteobacteria bacterium | reverse complement strand
TTGTAGTCCTCGGTGAAGCGGACGCCCGAGCGCATGTCGAGCACCTGGTCGAGCGTCGCGTCGGCATAGCCGCACTGCGCCAGTTCGGGCACGATGTCAGCCAGCGGCGCATGCAGATCGACCGTGCCATCGGAAGCGAGAATTCCGGTCAGCAGGCCGACGACGGATTTCGCCACGGACTGCGACAGATGCAGCGTCTCCGGCGCCATGTCATTGAGATAGCGCTCGAAGACGATGCGGTTGCGATGCATCACCAGGAAGGCATCGCCATAGCTCTCGCCCAGGAAGCGTTCGATGGACACGGTCGTGCCGTTCTCGCGCTCGAACCGGATGCCGGCCAAATCAACGGGCGCTTCTTCCAGAGCACTCGCCGGTCCGAACCCGCGGAACACATCCACTGTCGGAATCAGGCTTCGCACATTCTGGAACGCCCAGCGGTTGAACGGCGGAAGATCCCAGTTCGCAAGCGTCGGGCGCTTCTCCGGCGGGGGAGGAAACCCCTGCATGATCCCCAGTTGCCGGGCGGTCTTGGGCATCGCCGGTTCAACCTTTCCGGTGTCGGACATAGACAATCTTTCTCTGGTGGGGGACGGCGCGCGGGGGTGCCCGCGCGCCGGGTTCGGGCCTACTGCTTCAGCTGGGTCCAGATCTTGTTGTAGAGATCGACCACTTCCTGCGGGCAGGGGGTGACGAAATCGGGCGCCGGCGCGCTGGCCGGCATCACGATCTCGGGCGCCGAGAGCATTTCCGGCTCCATGAACTTGTCGCTTCCGAGAATGCCGTTGGCATAGCGCGCGAAGTTCGACGTCAAGCCGGCGTTCTCCGGGTCCATCATGAAGTTGATGAACAGCTTGGCATTGTCGAGATTGGGCGCGCCCTTGAGCACGGCGACATTGTCCATCCAGCCGGTGAAGCCTTCCTTCGGATAGGCATATTTCAGCGTCGGCCGCTGGGCCCGGGCGCGCATGGCAGCGCCATTCCAGCTCTGGCTGATGTCGACGTCCTTGGAGGTGAGTTTCTCGATCACCGCATAGTCCATCGTCCGCCAGTGCGGCTTGGCCTTGGACAGCAGCGCCAGCACTTCCCGCAACTCGTCCTGGTTGCCGTTGCAGCGTCCGTAGCCGAGATAGCGCAGGCCGGCGTTGATCACGTCGTTCATGTCGTTGAGCATGTTGATCCGGCCCTTGAGCACTTCCGGCGGATCGAACAGCAGGGCCAGTGTATCGATGTCGCCGTCATAGATCGCCGTGTCGACGGTGAACGAGGTGGTGCCCCACTGGTAGGGGATCGAGTAGTTGCGGCCCGGATCCCACCAGACATCGACCCAGTTCGGATCGACGTTCTTGAAATTCTCCATCTCGTTCGGCTTGACTTCCTCGAGCAGGCCTTCGCCGATCATCACCTTGATCATGTAGTCGCCGGGCACGACGATGTCATAGCCGGTGTCGCCCGCCTTGACCTTGGCGAGCATCGCCTCGTTGGAATCGTAGCCGTCCAGATTGACCTTGACGTCGAACTTTTCCTCGAACTTCTTGATCATCTCGGGCGAGGTGTAGTTGCCCCAGTTGTAGACGTTCAGTTCGCCTGCGGCCATTGCCGCCGACGATGCGAATGCCACGGCTGATGCGGTGGCGAGAAGCCTCAATACGGTTTTCATCGTTGTTCCTCTCTTTCTTTTTCCGTCCTATCGCTGCATGCGCCGCTGCACCAGGAACAGCAGCATGACCAGCAGCACCGAGACCGCGACCAGGATGGTCGAGACGGCATTGATCTCGGGCGTGATCCCGCGCCGGATGGCGCCGAGAATGTAGATTGGAAGCGTGGTTTCCCCCGGTCCGGCAATCATCAGGGTGATGATCACGTCATCGAGCGAGACGACGAAGGCGAGCATCGCGCCGGCAACGATGCCGGGGCCGAGCAGCGGCAACGTCACCAGGGTGAAGACCTTCAGCGGTGGCGCGTAGAGATCGGCCGCAGCCTGTTCCAGCGTCAGCGTCATGGTTTCGAGCCGGGCGCGGATCGGCATGTAGGCAAACGGAATGCAGAAGGCCGCATGCGCCAGCATCAGGTAGCCGATGCCGGTGAGCCCGGTCACCTTCTTGACCAGCGCAAACAGCGACAGCGTTGCGATTGCCGTGACGATCTCGGGGATCATCAGCGGCTGGTTGATGATCCCGTAGACCAGTCCCTGGCCGGCGAATGCCTTCGTCCGGGTCGTCGCCAGTGCCGCCATGGTGGCGGCGATCGTCGAAATGACGGTCGCAAACAGCGCGATCTTGACCGACACCCAGGCCGCATTGCGGATCCCGTCATTCTCCAGCGCCTTGGCGTACCAGTCGAGCGAAAAGCCCGTCCACAGCACCACCGACCGGTTCTCGTTGAAGGAAAACGCGATCAGCACCAGGATCGGCAGATAGAGCGTGACGATGCAGAGCCACGCCGTCGCGGTGAACCCGGGCATCGCCTTGAGATCGCGGACCAGCCTGCGGCGCTGGCGCGGTTGGGTCGAAGCCGGCATTGCTGTCGTGGGATCAGCCATTGTTCGAGGCTCCCCTTCTGGCGGCGAGCGCATTGGCCAGCAGCACCAGGATGACCAGCGCCATCAGGATCAGCGCGGCCGCCGAGCCGAACGGCCAGTTGCGCGACGCGCCGAACTGCATGGCGATCATGTTGCCGATCATCAGCTTCTTGCCGCCGCCCAGAAGCTCGGGCGTGATGTAGGCGCCGAGGCCGGGGATGAAGACCAGGATGCAGCCGGCGACAATACCGGGCTTGGCCAGCGGGACGATGACGTGGAACAGCACTTTCAGCCGGTTTGCGTAAAGATCGTAGCCGGCCTCGACCAGGCTGAAATCGAGCTTCTCGAGGCTCGCATAGATCGGCAGCACCATGAACGGCAGGAACGAGTAGATCAGGCCGATGAACACCGCGGTGTCGGTGTAAAGGATGGTCAGCGGCGACGAGATGATGCCGGCCTTCATCAGCATGATGTTGATGATGCCTTCGTCGCGGATGATCAGCAGCATGGCATAGGTGCGGATCAGCAGGTTGGTCCAGAACGGCAGCGTGATCAGGAACAGCCAGATGTTGCGCTGCTCGCGCGGCTTCGTCGCGATGAAATAGGCGGTCGGAAAGCCGAGGATCAGCGCGCCCAGCGTGGCGCCCAGCGCGAGCCCGATCGACCTGAGGAAAATCGACACATAGGCGGAGTTGAAGACCAGTGAATCATCAAAGATGTCGCGCTGAAACAGGAACTGCACGTAGCTGTCGGTGCTGAATTCCCAGGTCACGCCGCCATAGGTGCCCGGTGTCAGGAACGAATAGACGACGGTGATCCCCAGCGGCAGGATGCTGATGGCGAGGATGATTGTCAGCGCCGGTGCAAGCAGCCAGGCCCGGGTGACGCGTTCGTTGCGCCGGTTCTGCTCGATCGCGGCCGCAAGCGCCGTCTGAGGCTCCCGGCCGCTCATTCCAGCACCCGGATCAGCTCGGGCTGCAGGACGGCGCCGATCGTGGCGCCGGGCTGGTACCGGCCCTCGTCAACCGCGCCGGGATTGCGGATCACGATTTCCTCGCCGGTGCCGAGCCGAAGGTGGAGATTTGTCGCCGCGCCGAAATAGACGATGTTTTCGAGAATGCCTGTGAGCGTCGGTGTCTCGCCCGCGCCCGCCAGCCGGACATTCTCGGGCCTGATCGCCACGCTGACCTCGCCCGACCGGGCTGCCGTTGTCCCCAGATGCGCGGAGACCCTGGTCCCGTCTTTCAGCCGCACCGTCGCCAGATCGCCGTCTGTGTGTTCGACGGTCCCTTCGAGAATGTTGATGTCGCCGATGAAATCGGCCACGAACCGGTGCGTCGGGCGGTCATAGATATCGCGCGGCGTGCCGATCTGCAGGATCTTGCCGGATTTCATCACCGCGATCCGGTCCGACATGGTCAGTGCCTCTTCCTGGTCGTGGGTCACGAACACGAAGGTGATTCCGGTCTCGGCCTGCAGGCTTTTCAGCTCCAGCTGCATGTTCTTGCGCAGCTTGAGATCAAGCGCCGCCAGCGGCTCGTCGAGCAGCAGCACCTTGGGCGCCGGCGCCAAGGCCCTCGCCAGCGCCACGCGCTGCTGCTGGCCGCCTGAAAGCTGGTCCGTCCGGCGTCCGGCCATGGCCTCGAGCTGGACGAGCGCCAGCATGCGCTCGGTCGTCTGCTTGATCTCCGCGGCCGGCTTGCCGAGCATCCTGAGCCCGAAACCGATGTTCTCGGCAACCGTCATGTGCGGAAACAGCGCGTAATTCTGGAAAACCGTGTTGATCGGACGCCGGTGCGGAGGCTTGTCCGTGATATCCTGACCCTGCAGCGAGATCGAACCCTGTGTCGGCAGCTCGAACCCCGCGATCAACCGCAGCAGAGTTGTCTTTCCGCAGCCGGACGGACCGAGCAGCGTGAAGAACTCGTTCTCGAGAATGTCGAGTTCGACGCTGTCGAGCGCGGTGACCGCGTAGTCTCCCTGTCCGAAGGTCTTTGACAGGGCCCTTGCCGACACCGCGGCCTTCCGGTCTCTGGCGATTTCTGTTCCGGTCATCCGTTAAATCTGCCCCCGCCGATCTGGCTCACCATTCATGCCCGAAGGCTATGAGCCGGGCGTGCGTGGGTAAATACCCCGAAGGGGATAGGCCGATCAGTTCAGGACCGAGCGTAGGAAATTCGACAGCAGTTCGGATTGCGAGGAAATCTCAAGCTTCCGGTAGATGTTCTTGCGGTGGATCTTGACGGTGCCGACGGCGATGCCGGCCACCGTCGAAATCGACGCGGACGAGTGGCCCTTGAGAATGAGCGTTGCCACCTCGCGTTCGCGGGCTGTCAGGGTTCCTTCGCCGAAGGCATCGAGCGCCGCGGTCAGCGTCCGATCGGCCGGTGCCTCTCCCGCATGGACCGGTCCGGTGTGTCCGCGCTCGAAATGCTTGCCGGTGAGGGCGGCTATGACGTCGATCCTGGCCTGAAACGCCTGCACCGACCGGGTGCTGAAGCGGGGCTCGTCCCCGAGCCGGCCGAGCGAGAAGAAGACCGCACCCTCGCCCTGGGGGACCAGAATGGCCATCTCGTCCCTGAGCGCGATGTTCCGGTAGTAGCGCCGGTAGTAGGTCGACCGCATGAACTGGTCCGGCGCTACGTCGCGCAACCGCATCGCGCCCAGGGTCCGGCCGGACAGGAAGACGTCGTAGACCGGATCGAGAAGATAGGCACTGTCCAGATACTGGTCGACGACGTCGCGGTGCCGCTCGGCCCTCACATTGTCATAGATGTGGTCGGGCGGCCGGTTCCTGTGCAGGTGTGTGATGAAGGCGCCGCTGAATGGCACCACCGACCGCATGTAATCGAGGATTGCCGGAAAGAAGTCGGCGGTGTTGATCGCGGATATGACCCGTGCCGTGCTGTCTCTTGCCACACCGGCATGCGCGGCTGGCGGGTGTTTCGTGTCGTGCGGGGTCCGGATGCTCAATGTACCAGTTTTCCATCGTCAGAATTTTCGCCTGCGGTCAGACGTCCCGGTTGAAAGCCCCGCCTTCAGGCTCTGTCCAACCCGGGCGACGATCGCTTCCGGCCAAATCCTCCCGTCCCGCATGTTGTCAAATCAATGGCCTGGGTGCCAGCAGATTCTGCACCCGCCGCGAGACCCGCAGTCTCGATCGCGGCGCTGGTGTCATGCCGGGGTCAATCCGGTGTGAATGAGAATGATCACGGATGTCCCCGATAGGGGCCGCATTCGGGGAATTGCGCTTTATCGAAGCGGAGCGTGCCGCCGGGCTTCCGACGGGATGCGTGTGGAGGAGTCCGCAGCCAGGGCAAAGGCTGAAAGCGCCCAGGCCGCAGCCGGCGGCTTTATCCGATCGAGATGAGCGGGCGCGTCCGCTGGCGGCCGGTGGCGCTGCCGCCGGAGGAAATCAGATGGCCCGATCCCAGTCGTACTGACTCGGCCTGTCCCCATGCTTTCGATCGGGCCATGCGGCAATGCCGCCGAAGATGCACAACATCAAGAACAAGAAAGTCATCAGCCGGTGCTCCCAAGCTCGATCCATCCGCGCCGTCCCGGTCGCGGATCGGCCAATGGCCGCGTGATCGCTACATCCGTCCCAGCCCGAGTCTGCGCCGTTATGGTTAACAAAACCTTAACGCATGAAGCGGTGGTCGGATGACCGGCACGGCGCGCAGTAGCGGACGCTCGCAATTGCGCCTTCAGCAGACCGGTTTCCTTCGGAATCGGGAACAGCGGCGGCGGAGATCCGGCATCTTCGGTGAATTTCGTTTGACATTCGGATCGTCTTCGATTTCATTGGCTAACGGTTTCGCTTTGGAGGAGGCGTTGCCGGTTCCGGGAGGATTTCTTGTCTCAGGTTTTCGATATCTTCGTTGTTGGCGGAGGCATAAATGGATGCGGCATTGCGCGTGACGCGGCAGGCCGTGGCTATTCCGTTTGCCTTGCCGAGATGAACGACTTGGGGTCCGGAACCTCGTCCTGGTCCACCAAGCTCATTCATGGCGGGCTCCGCTATCTCGAGCACTACGAATTCCGCCTGGTCCGCGAAGCCCTGATCGAACGCGAAGTCCTCCTGAACATGGCGCCGCACATCATCTGGCCGCTGCGGTTTGTGCTGCCCCACCACAAGGGCATGAGGCCGGCATGGCTGCTGCGGCTTGGCCTGTTCCTCTATGACCACCTGGGCGGGCGGAAGATCCTGCCGCCGACCAGGGTTCTGGATCTGAGAAGCGACACCGCCGGCGGGCCGCTGAAAGACGAG
>JAHJUC010000338.1 GCA_018829385.1 Alphaproteobacteria bacterium | reverse complement strand
TTCAATAACAATAATGATAACAATAAATTACATTTAATTATGATGAGAAAGGGCTGTGTTGTTCGAATTCATGCACAGGAAATAAGTTATAAATGGTGTTTTGATTTGACTCCTTTATGAATCTTGACCCTAATTGGGGCTCTTTCATTCGCAGTATTGAGGTATTCCGGTGTGAAGAGTTCGGTTTTAGGCATTTTCGGGCATGCTGCGGGCCGGAGCGGGTATCTGGCCAGCCTGTTCTGCCTGATGTCAGCCGTGGCCCTGGTCGCCGGGTGCACAAAGCCTGTCATGCGAGAATATGCAAACGCTGTTGGAGCTGATCTTCATGATTCATCGACGACGAAGAACACTCGCTATTTGGAGGTGTACTCGTCGCACCTTTGCTATCAAGCTTCGCTTCCGATGACAGAATCCGGGTCGTTTGCCAAGCATGTATGTGACTTTGGAAAATTCAAATCGGCTGAATGGAAGTCATTCGTCGACATGGGGGTTTATGACATCGACCGCCGCTGCGACGCTTTCCTGGAATCGCTTTACTATCGCGACAAGTCGCGAGGTCCAATCCTTGAGCAAATAAGCGATTCTCGGTCGCTGACAAGGAGTGTTCTAGAAATAGTAGTGCCTGGCAGTCGGGCGATCAGCATCGTGGCCGCAGCTTTTGACTTTGCTGAGGGTACGTTCGTCAATGCGCGGGATGGACTGCTGCAAGCACTCGATCAAACCACTGTCAAGTCGCTGGTATATGGGAGGCAGAAGAAGCTGAAAGAGGAGATCGCGGGCGTCACGATTTCTTCCAAGCCAGCCGCACTAAATGCTCTGCGCGCCTATCTGCGCGTCTGCATGCCGTTCACAATCGAAATGGAAGCGAATTCGATTCTGACGACTGTGCAAAAGACTGGTAGCCCGGGCGAGTCTTTAATAAGGGCTTCGGCGTTAGAGATCCCAAAAGCAGAGGAAAAAATTACCCGGGATAGCGCTCCTGCTGAAACAAAAAATGCAGCAAATAAAATTGAAAGTGCGCTAACGCCATTGCAAGTTAGGCATGTTCAGCGAGTGTTGTGCGTTGGCGAGGATGCAGACTACGGAAAAACCGGGTCTTCTGCTGAGACAAGGAGAGCTATTTCAGATTTCAAAATGGGCGCGAGGGCACAAAATCCCATAAAAACGGTGAACTACACCACTGACGATAAGTTAAATACGATTGCTGAACGCTCACTCTTGTTTGATGCGGTTACAATTTTTAATATTGCTAACAAGACTTCATGCCAGGATGCCGGATTGAAGAGTTCTTTCGAAGCTGGGCTGTTCACAATTGATGGAGTGGATAGTTTCGTGGAATTTGTCCGAACAGATGTTGTTGATAGTGCTGTTCAAGACAAAAAAATGACAGATAAAGAGAAGAGTGAGCTTTTGGATCTTGCTGTTAGCGGTCTTGATGAAAATTTCAGAAAAATTACAAAAATATTGAGAGAAAAGTATAGTCTTGAAGCGAAGGAAGGTATTGTAGATATGGATTTTATGAAAAATATTGTTGGTTCTGGAAATTAAGATTGGATGTCTTAGGAGGGGATTATGCCAGCATTTGTTAAGAAGAGCTTTCTGCTTAGAAACGAGGACGGATCATTTGTTTTCCCCAAAGTCAGGGCATTCGTGAATCTTCACGTTAAAATACTATCAGAAAATGGCGATTTCCTCAATGTGGAACTGCTGTTTCCTTCTGGCAATGTCGAAGGCTATGCACCTAAAACACACATAAACACAACCGGAGTGCCGGATGATGTCGCCGCCGATATAGATCCGATTGCCTTCGCGGAACGTTGCTTTGTTGCCGCGCGCACTGATGGATCCAATGCCTATTATCTCTTTGCGGTTGCGGTTATCGAAAGCGGGCTGAAGAACATCCCTAGCTTGAGTAGCGCTTCGACCGCGTTTGGGCCATTTCAAATTTTGGAAAGTACATGGGAAAGTTATATAAACAAATATGACGAATTTGGGTACGTGACTATGGATCGCTATGATCCGTTTCGACAATGCGATGTCGCTGCGAAAATATCAATTGAAGCGATCGAAGAACTTACTCCTATTCTGCCTGATGGACCTTCCGATAACGCAGGCCGTTTACCGACGCACACAGAGTTGTATCTTGCACATTTTTTGGGTGTGAGAGGTGCAAAAGTTGCTTTGCGAGCGGAGGCAGACAGGGAGCGGCCAATTCGAGATATTCTAATCGAAATATACAACAGTGCGGCCGATCCTGCTGGGAAAGCCGATCAAATTATCAATGCGAATCCAGGACTCTTAACGCAGAATGGGCAACCTTTGACCCTGAATGCAATTTTGGATCGTATCGCTGACAAGATGAATACCGCTTTTCAGTCAGCTGCCGAAGCCTTTGTAGCACTCCCAGAAGGAATTAGGCTTTCATCTCCGCTCCAATCAACTGGTTCAACACCTTGGATAGATCTTGCAAAAGCGGAAGAAGCAAAGCCAGTTGTTGAAATAAGAGGGAGCGGCGGCAGCAATCCCGAGGTAGAAAAGTATTTCGAAGCGACGTCAATTGGGAGCCAAGATGATGATACCGCATGGTGTGCTGCGTTCATTTCCTGGTGTTTGGTGAATTGCGGGGACAATGCCGCGAAACTGAGCTCAATTGCATCTGCGAGAGCTGCCGATTGGCTTAAATGGGGGAAGAAAATCGAAAAACCGGAATTTGGGTGTATTGCTATATTGCATCCGTTTAGCGCCAAGTCTTCTGGCCACGTAGGTTTCATAGTTGATGCAAATGATACACACATACGTCTTCTCGGCGGCAATCAAGGTATTCCAGGTAAGAACGCTGATGGCGTATGTACCAAGGACTACCCGCTATCTAAAGTGAGAGCTTGGAGAGTTTTGTAAGTGCTAGATTTGTTTAAGGAAGATTTAGGCCGAGAATATTTGTGTCGGGTGCACACAAACATTTTGGCATTACGCGCCCCCTCCTGACATCCCCTGTCAGCATGAACCGCTTACGTTCCCGTTTTGCCCCGCGGGGCTCTTTCTTTCGCCGCAGACTCTGCCCATATTGCGGCCATGGCCAAGACCCCTGCAAATTCATCCCGCCCGGACCGGTCCCGTTCCGGAGAAACAGACTTCGACGGTTTCGCCGAGGCGCCGCAGGCGCCGCTTTCGGGCGCGCCCGTGTCCTCCTCCGGCTCGATCGCCGACTGGGCCGCCGATCTGGCGCGCGAGGCCGAGCGTGACGCGGTGAAGGCGCGGCGGCAGGCGGAAAACCGCGAGATCCGCTCCGCCGCCGGCAAGCACCGCCTGAAGGCCGGCAAGCCGAGTGCCGAGGCCGCCGCGGCGCTGCCGCCGAAGGGCAAGGCCGCCGGCAAGAAGGACAAGCCCGGCAAATCCGCGCGCGGCACGTCGATGGGGTCCAGCACCAATCCGCGTGACCGCGCCGCCGCCGGGCTCAACGCCGTGGCCGGACTCGACATGTCTATGGAAGAGGCGGAAGCTTCCGGCGCTACCTCGGCCAACACCGCTACCGTGCAGGCGCTGTCCGACCTGATCGAGAGCGGCAACCCGCTGTTCAAGAACGGCAAGACCTGGACGCCGCACCGCCCGGCGCGGCCGGAAAAATCCGAGGGCGGCGTGCCGCTCAGGATGGCGACCGAGTACAAGCCGGCGGGCGACCAGCCGACCGCGATCGCCGACCTCGTCGCGGGCGCGAACGAGAACGAGCGCAACCAGGTGCTGCTTGGCGTCACCGGCTCGGGCAAGACCTTCACCATGGCCAAGGTGATCGAGGAGACCCAGCGCCCCGCCGTGATCCTCGCACCGAACAAGACGCTGGCGGCCCAGCTCTATTCCGAGTTCAGGAATTTTTTCCCCGACAACGCGGTCGAGTATTTCGTCTCCTATTACGACTACTACCAGCCCGAGGCCTATGTGCCGCGCACCGACACCTTCATCGAGAAGGAGTCGACCATCAACGAGCAGATCGACCGGATGCGCCACTCGGCCACCCGCGCGCTGATGGAACGCGACGACGTCATCATCGTGGCGTCCGTCTCCTGCATCTACGGTATCGGCTCGGTGGAAACCTACACCGCCATGACCTTCCAGATGGCGGTCGGCGACCGCATCGACCAGCGGCAGCTGCTCGCCGACCTGGTGGCGCAGCAGTACAAGCGCCGCGATATGGATTTCCAGCGCGGCTCCTTCCGCGTGCGCGGCGACACGATCGAACTGTTCCCGGCCCACCTTGAGGACGCGGCCTGGCGGATCACGCTGTTCGGCGACGAGATCGAGAGCATCGCCGAGTTCGACCCGCTGACCGGGCAGAAGACCGGCGAGCTGAAAAGCGTCAAGATCTACGCCAACTCGCACTACGTCACGCCACGCCCGACCCTGAACCAGGCGACGAAATCGATCCGCGAGGAGCTCAAGCACCGCCTCGCCGAACTCGAGGCCTCGGGGCGGCTCTTGGAAGCGCAGCGGCTGGAGCAGCGCACCCGCTTCGATCTCGAAATGCTCGAGGCCACCGGCGTCTGCCAGGGCATCGAGAACTACTCGCGCTATCTCACCGGCCGCGCGCCCGGCGAACCGCCGCCGACACTGTTCGAATATATCCCCGACAACGCGCTGCTGTTCATCGACGAGAGCCATGTCTCGATCCCGCAGATCGGCGGCATGTACCGCGGCGACTTCCGCCGCAAGGCGACGCTGGCCGAATACGGCTTCCGGCTGCCCTCCTGCCTCGACAACCGGCCGCTCCGCTTCGAGGAATGGGACGCGATGCGGCCCTCGACCATCGCCGTCTCGGCCACGCCCGGCAACTGGGAGATGGAGCAGGCGGGCGGCGTCTTCGCCGAGCAGGTGATCCGCCCCACCGGGCTGATCGACCCGCCGGTCGAGGTGCGTCCGGCGCGCGCCCAGGTCGACGACGTGCTGGGCGAAATCCGCGCCACGGCGCAGGCCGGCTACCGCACGCTGTGCACGGTGCTGACCAAGCGCATGGCCGAGGACCTGACCGAATATCTGCACGAGCAGGGGGTGCGGGTGCGCTACATGCATTCCGACATCGACACGCTGGAGCGGATCGAGATCATCCGCGACCTGCGGCTCGGCGCCTTCGACGTGCTGGTCGGCATCAACCTGTTGCGCGAGGGGCTCGACATCCCCGAATGCGGGCTGGTGGCGATCCTCGACGCCGACAAGGAGGGTTTTTTGCGCTCCGAGACCTCGCTGATCCAGACCATCGGCCGCGCCGCGCGCAACGTCGACGGCAAGGTCATCCTCTATGCCGACAAGATCACCGGCTCGATGGAGCGGGCGATGGAGGAAACCTCGCGCCGCCGCGCCAAGCAGGAGGAATACAACACGGCGCACGGCATCACGCCTGAATCGGTCAAGGCGCATATTTCCGACATTCTCGATTCGGTCTACGAGCGCGACCATGTCCGCGCCTCCATCGCCGCGCCCGGCGGCAAGGCCGGGGCGAAGGACGAGGGCGCGCTGGTCGGCTCCAACCTCAAGGCGCATCTCGAGGCGCTGGAAAAGCAGATGCGCGACGCCGCCGCCGACCTCGATTTCGAAACCGCCGCCCGCCTGCGCGACGAGATCAAGCGGCTGAAGGCCGTCGAGCTCGACCTGATGGACGACCCGATGGCGCGCGACACCGGCATCGACAACACCCGCGCCAGGCGCAAGGCCGAGGCCGCCGGCAAGCCGATGCGCGGGCCCTCCAAGGAGCCCAACCCGGACATCCTGCGCAACCGCGAATCGTCCTATTTCCGCAAACCGGGTCTCGACGAGATGGGCACGTCGGGCGACCACGCCGTGCCGGCGGGTGGCGAGGGCTCCTATTTCCGCAAGAACGACCTCGACGAGATGACGGTCGGCCGCACCGAAAAGCCGATGCCCGGCAAGCTGCCGCAAAAACCCGATGATCCCATCGTCAAGCGCGGCAAGGTCGGCGCCGGAAGTTACGAGGACCCGGCCGACGCGGCGCGGCAGAAGCGCCGTCCGGGCAAGACCGGCCGGCCGGGACGGTAGGCATGCAGGGGACAGTTTACTTTCAGGAAGCCGGTTGCCGGCTTCCTGAAAGTAAACTGTCCCCGACCTTCGCCACACCTTCAATCGTCATCCCGGCCTTGAACCAGACAAGCGAAGCGACGTCGAAGCCTCCGGGGTCCAGCAGCGCCTGCGTCTGCAGGCGCGAGGGACTCTATGTATAAGGCAAGAATCAGTCTTCCGGCACGCGGGCGTTCGCCGCTGGATGCCGGGTCAAGCCCAGCAGGACGGCGTACGGGTTCATCGCCACGGGCCCGCAACCGCCGCGCCCCAGCGGCAGAATTGCCTGCCGCCGCCGCCAAACCGTGCTAGACACTCGCCAATCGCACTTCATCAGGATCCCCGCCATGAGCAGCCAGACCCGCGCCATCGTCATCGCCATCGTCGCAGTCGGCGCCGCCATCCTCGGCTACATGGTCTACCAGGATCGGCAGACTTCCGGCGTCGAGATCAAGATCGGCGAGGGCGGCATCTCGATCCAGGAGAACTAGGGCGCAGCAGCGGGCCCGGCTGGATCGCCTTTTCCCGCGCATTTTAGTCAAATCCGCAGCTTTCCGTTTACCCGCACCCAAGCGGGCGGGCGGTAGATTTGCGCCCGAAACATGGTTCAGCCGAAGCCTGATGCAGGCCGCCAGCCGCAAGGGAGCCCGCAGCGATGCCCGCCGACATGATCCGATCGTCCGTCCCGCCATCCGGCGCGATGGCCTCCGTGTCTCCTGCCGGGTCCGCGGCGCAGGCCGCGCCGAAGTCCCGTCCGGCGGGCGCGACTACCGTCGCGGCGGCAGCTGTGCCGGTGCGACCGGCCTGGCCGGATCCCGCCACGATCAATCTCGCCGGCGAACTGCTCGAGCTCAGCACCACCACCATCGCCCACACCGGAACCTTCACGCTGCCCGACACCGGCGGCGACTTCTGGGCCCTGCTGGCGGCGGCGCTGGGCGAGGGCAGGAGGGGGTAGGGGCACTTTGCCGGAGGCGGACAATTCCCCCCCTCGGTGGGGGAGACTTCGAAGCGGTGGCCGAAGGCCAGTAATCGGAGAATCCGATTTCAGCGAACCAAGGCCTGAGCGTAACGCTGCGCGAGGACGTTTGATGATCCAGGCTTCGGCCAAGTGCCGGAAAGCGAATGTTGTCCGGGTTCGAATTCCGATATTCCATCTTGTATTCCCATCCCGAAAAATCAGCCCGGCATTCTCCAGACCTTAGTGCGGAAACCTCACCAGGCCGTTTGAACGCTTTTTGGTCGTTCGAACCATGTCGGTGATTTGTCGGCGGCTCATCACATCTGATGATTACGCGTCAGTGCCGGTGGACCAGTATCTGGCATCGCAACGGCAAGAGGCAGGGATGAGATGATCAGTCCAGAAGACCCAATGAAAGGATCGCAGCTGTCCTCAGGACTCACAAAGGAACGAAGAAGGGGACACGCCATGATCGCCAGGCGAATTGCACAAACCGCTCTCGCTTTTGCCATCGCCGTTGCCGGCATTCAGTTTGCTGCCCCCGCAATGGCGAATGAAGGCGGCGGCCCACCGCTGAGCGAAATCCAGCCGGCTGCGACCAAGAAGGCGAAAAAGACGTTCAAGCAGCGCGCCGCGGAACGGCGGGCCGAGCAGGCTGCGAAGAAAGAGGCCAAGGCGAAAGCCGAGGCCGAGGCCAAAAAGGCGAAGCAGACGGCCAAGGACAGGAAGCGCCTGAACGATGCCAGGAAGACCGTGGCGCACCTCGAAAAGGAACTTAAAAGGCTCGAAAGGGAGCGCAAGACGAAGGTCTGGAAGACGAATTCCGACGTTCGCAAGCATCTGGCCGAGATCAGATCGGTCGAGCGCAACATCAAGCACTACAAGCGCACGATCAGCACCCTGGAAAAGAAGTTGGGCATCAAGCGCCCGTTGCTCGGCATCTTCATACTCAACTGACGCGACGGATGTCAGGACGGACAAAAAAGCCCGGGCAGCACTGTCCGCCACCCGGGGAGAGGGGGAACGCGGCTGCCCGCATCACCTGATCTCTCTCTTAAGGGCGCAAGCGATCCTGGTGGCTGGGTAATCTCCCCCCTTGCGGGGGGGGGCGCAGGACGGGGCGAGACACGAAGGTCGCGACCAGGTAATCTCCCCCCTTGAGGGGGAGATGCCCGACAGGGCAGAGGGGGGTAATCTCTCCCCTCGCGCCAGCCTCACGTTCACCCCCCTCTGTCGGCTGCGCCGACATCTCCCCCGCAAGGGGGGAGATTGGGCGGCGCGGCGGGTACAGGGTGCCTCTTTCCCTCTCCCCCTTGGTGGGGGAGAATGCGAATTTCAGCGCCTTGGCTTCAGCCAAGTGCTAGAAATTCCAAGAGAGGGGGTATCGCTGCAATCTGCCGTCAGCGATCGACCCCCTCACCAACAAAATCTGAGGTTTAGCCTACGGCTAAGCCCTCGATTTTGTATCCTCTCCCACCAAGGGAGAGGTAGAGCGCAATATCTGCGGCACCCGATCTCCCCCC
>JAHJUC010000337.1 GCA_018829385.1 Alphaproteobacteria bacterium | reverse complement strand
CGCGGGGCCCTCGGGCCTGGCATAACAATCTGGGTTGGGCATGAGCATCAAGATGCGTGCAGGCGTGGCGTTGATCGCCATCGCGGTCACTTTTACCGGCGTGGTGGCAGCAACGCCGCCGGTTCAGGCCCAGGGCCTGCTCGATGCGCTGTTCAAGAGCCCGGCCCAGCGGCAGCGCGAGCAAATGGCGCGCGAGCAGGCGCAGCAGCAAGCCGTCGCGCCAAAGCCGGTCGCCCGGATCAGCGGACCGAGCTACCGCACCTACAAGCCCGATACGCTGGTCAAGGTCGATTTCGGCAAGATCGCCGACCCCGTGATCACCGGCGGCATCGACGACATGGCGCTGTCGCCGCTCGGCATCGATCCGTTCGCCGAAGGTCGGCCGGCGCTGGCTGATCTGTCGCTCAAGGCATTGCCGGAAGCCGCCGAGGCGGTTGTTGATTATTACTCCACCCATCCCGGCTACATCTGGGTGGCGGGTACCTCGATCACCGACCGGGCCCGGGCTGTGATCGACGTGCTCAATGCCGCCGACGAGGTTGGCCTGTCTGCGGCCGACTACAGGGTCGAGGCGCCCGCGGACGCTTTCGATGTCACGCAGGGCACCGAGCGCCAGAAGGAGCTGATGGCTTTCGAGATGAAGCTGTCGGTCGCGGTAGCCAACTACATGCTCGACGCCACGCGCGGCCGGGTCGATCCCAACCGGATCTCCGGCTATCACGATTTCAAGCGCAAGAGCCCGGATCTGGCCAAACAGCTTGAAGCCCTGTCCAAGGCCGCCGATCCGGCCGAAGCGCTCATGGCGCAAAACCCGCAAGGCGCGCATTTCGAGGCGCTGAAGGCGGAACTCAAGCGGCTGCAGGATCTCGATGAGGGTGCGCGCATTGAAATTGCCGCGGATCTGCTGCTCAAGCCGGGTCAATCCAATCCGGAGCTTGCCAATGTGATCGCGGCGATCGAGATGAAGGGCAGCGATGCGCTGAAAACCGACCATGCGCTCCTGTTTGCGAGCTATGCCGGCAAGCCCGAATATGACGAGGAGCTGGTCTCGCTGGTCAAGGCGTTCCAGAAGGAAGCCGGCCTCAAGCCCGACGGCGTCGTCGGCCCGGCGACTCGCCGTGCCATGGTCGGCATCACCAATGCCGACAAGATCGAGAAGGTGCGTCTGGCGATGGAGCGGGCGCGCTGGCTGCCGGGCGTGCTGGCCTCGCGGCGGGTGTTCATCAACCAGCCGGCCTTTACCGCGACCTATTTCGAAGGTGGCAAGTCGGATCTATCGATGCGGGTCGTGGTCGGCACCAAAGCCAACCAGACCTATTTCTTCGACGACACCATCGAACTGGTCGAGTTCAATCCCTATTGGGGCGTGCCGCAATCGATCATCATCAACGAGATGCTGCCCAAGCTGAGGGCCGACCCGTCCTACCTGGACCGGCTCGGCTACGAGGTAACCGCCGGCGGCCGTGCGGTGTCGTCGAGCTCGGTCAACTGGAACGCCGTCGGCAAGGGCAGCGGCATCGGCGTGCGCCAGCCGCCAAGCGACGGCAACGCGCTGGGCGAACTGAAGATCCTGTTCCCCAACAGCCACGCGATCTACATGCACGACACGCCGTCAAAATCGCTGTTCGAGCGCGACACCCGCGCCTACAGCCACGGCTGCATCCGGCTGCAGGATCCGCGGGCGATGGCTGCCAAGGTGCTCGGCACGTCTGTCGCCGATATCGGCGGCCACATTGCCGGCGGACAGAACAAGCAGGTGCAGCTGTCGACGAAAGTCCCGGTCCATATCGCCTATTTCACCGCCTGGCCGGATGATGCCGGAACGGTCGAGTATTTCGCCGATGTCTATGGCCGCGACAGCTATCTGCGCAAGGCGATCGACGCCACCGAGGCCGCCCGAAGCTCCTGACCTTGCGCCATCGCGCGCACCGATGAGAGCTTGTATTTGCGTTCCGGCCCCCAAAAGCCGGACGCACCTGCCTGTTCGCTCTCTCTATCCGGGCAGGAGTAGTTCGTTCGATTTGACCTCTGTCACAGTGTTGCGCGATGTGTCCTGCTAGAAGGATCGGCGGGCGCGCCAGATGCGCGCCGGTCAAGCTGCGGAGCACAGAGCGGATGAAAATCGGAATCGTCGGAACCGGAATGGTGGGAAGTGCCGCGGGCTATGCCATGGCGCTCTTGGGCGTGGGCACGGAGATCGTGCTGGTCGACGCCAACCCGGCGCTGGCGCTGGCCCAGGCGCAGGACATCGCCCACGCAACACCGTTCGCCACCACGGTAGCCATCCACGCCGGAGACTATACAGACCTCAAGGATGCGGCCGTGGTGATCATCGCTGCCGGCGTCAGCCAGAAACCGGGCGAGAGCCGGCTGGCGCTGCTCGGGCGCAATGTCGAGGTGTTCCGCTCCGTCATCGGCGGCATCATGCAGGCCGCGCCCGACGCCATCCTGCTGATCGCCACCAATCCGCTCGACGTGATGACCTTCATCGCGCAGCGCATCTCCGGCCTGCCGCCCGAACGGGTGATCGGCTCGGGCACCATTCTCGACACCGCGCGGCTGAGAACCCTGCTCGGCGATCATCTG
>JAHJUC010000336.1 GCA_018829385.1 Alphaproteobacteria bacterium | reverse complement strand
CTCGGTCAGATCGCTGGCGCAGATGTTCAACACCAACCACAACACCCTCAACGAGCTGTTCAAGCGGGAAATGGGCCTGCCGCCGCTCGCCTGGCAACGCAAGCTCCGGCTGGAGCGCGCCGCACGCCAGCTGCGGCTCACAGACGCTCCGATCAACGTGATCGCGGCTGACCACGGATACGACTTGCCCGCCAACTTCACGACAGCATTCCGGCGACATTTTGGCGCCACGCCTCACGATTACAGAAAGTATGAAAACATCAATACTATACATGAATAGAAAAGCATCCTCATTTTTTCGTTAATCTATACTTAGTTCATGATTTCATTAATACCCGCAAAACAATACGCAAAACAAGGCGTCTCAAACTGCGATGTATTAACGTCAATCATGACTTGAAACCAAAAACGAGGAGGTCCTGAATTTTCCGGATCCTCTGTTCGGCCAACTCTGCAAAGGACACTCAAAATGCCGACTTACGAACTGGACATCGCATTTGACACCGCCGGCCTCGACGCGCTGAGCGCCTCGGGTCAGAAAGTCACCATCGTCAAGCAGAGCTCCGGCGGCAAGCAGACCGCCTGGATCACCTTCACGCCGCAACTGGCCAATTCGGTGACCTGGACCGAGCAGTATTCGGTCTACTCGTCCACCACCAACGCCCAGGCCGGCGCGAAGATCATCACCAGCTCCGAGGCGACGGCGATTGGCGGCAGCAGCTACACGCTCAACACGTCCGGCTATTTCAATGCCGGTGTCCCCGGCATTGTCGGCCCGACCCAGTACCAGATCATCAATGGCGATCCGGATCTCCTGATCGGCTCGACCCCGATGGTCACCGGCGGCCTGGTGCAGGGCGCAAGCGTGAACGGCAGCACGGTTTCCGCTCCGATGTGCGCGGTGGGCATCCTCTACAACCAGACCGCCCTGTTCACGCCGATCGAAACCGTCCTGGTCTACACGTCGAGCTACTCCGACAACGGCATCGTGATTTCCAGCGTCGCCGGCAATGCCCTGACCGTCACATACACCACGAACACCACGGCGAGCATCGCCTACAACGACCAGAACAACCAGTTCATCATGTCCTAGGCTCGTTCGAGGAGGCCAAGCCTCCTCGATTGCCTCGGCAAATATTGATGAAACCGACCGTCGGAACAGGAGAACATGATGCCAAACCAAGCACTTCCACGAGGGCATACGGCGAACATCGGCGCCAATGTGATCGCCGGAAACCTTCACGTCATCGGGGTCGCAACGCCCTATACGATCTCGATCAATGGCGCGGCGGCGACCGCGCATGTCGCGGCAGTCGGCGTTCCCGATACCTACGCCATCAACAACCAGACCGTATCGGTGACAAACACCACGGCGGTTCCCGGCCCTGACAACCTGACCCTGAGCTGGTAGCGCCAGACCAGCATCCAAGATGCATTTGCCCGGATTGACCAGTGTTGCAGTCCGGGCAATTGCCCTGCTCCCCGGCTTGACGACCCCACCGGATCACCAGGCTCCACCCCTGAGCGGACAAAAAGATGACGAACTACTCGCTCGACATCCAGATTGACCAGGCCGGGCTGCAGACGATAGCGGCGGCGGGGTACTCCGTGGCACTGCTGCAGCCGCAGCTGAATGCGGCCTACCAGATCGTGGCGGTTCTCACGTCGGCCAGCCAATCCATGCAGATCACATGGACCGACAGCGGATCGCTCTATGTCTACGTATCTCTCTACGGCCTGTCGGACTATTCGGTGCTGCAGATCAATTCGTCGAGTTCGGCGCTCTCGGGCCAGACCTTCACCTTTGACGGCAGCCAGATATCAGCCACCGGTTCGACCAGCCTGGCACGGACGATCCAGCTCACCAATGCATCGACCGGCATGGTGACATCCGGGCTTGCCCGGGTCTTCAGCATCAACGGACAGGCCCAATCACCCGCCATCACCAGTGCAGACGCTTTGCTCACGAACGGCTTGGGCAGTTTCGAGATCTCGAACCAGATGCTGCTGACGCTGATGAGCGGCGCACAGCTTGGCATGGCGCTGCCGAGCCAGGTGATCCCGAACTTCCAGGTCAACCAGCGGCGCAAACGCAGCGTCGCCGCGGTGACTGTTCAGCCACCGTTGCTTCTCGATTTCAGTGCCGGCAATGCCGCGGCGCAGACCGTCCATTTCAACGATCAGACAGGGAGCTTCGTGCAGGGCAGCCTGACGTAGCCGCAATCCAACCTGCTAGACCAGTTCCACGTCGAGAACGCCGGGCGCCGCCTTCAGCGCCGAGGCCAGTTGCGGCGAGATCTTGTAGCGGTCCGGCAGGGTCACTTCTATCTCGCGGCGGCCATCATCCTTGATCATGACGAAGGAGACCTGGCCCTCGCCGCGCGACTTGAGATGGGTCGACACGGAATTGAGCGGCCGCGCGTCGCGCATGTAGACCCTGAGCGCCGACTGGCCGCGGGCGGCCCGATCTTCGAGCGAGTCGGCGGTCTGGATGCGCAATCCGATTCCCTCGGGCCGTTCCTCGGCGTTGACGGTGATGACGATCGACTTGCCGGGCTCGAGCAATTCCCGGTAGAGCGCCAGGCCTTCGGAAAACAGCACCGCCTCGTACTGGCCGGAGCTGTCGGAAAAGGCGACGATGCCCATCTTGTTGCCGGTGCGGGTCTTGCGCTCCTGCTTGCTGGTCACGGTGCCCGCCAGCCGCCCGGCGGTGGCGCCGGCCTTGACCGCCACGGAGAAGTCGGCCCAGGTCTGCACCCGCATCTTGGCAAGAAGTTCATTATAGGAATCAAGCGGATGGGCCGAAAGATAGAAGCCCAGCGCCTGGTATTCGCGGTGCAACTTCTCGGCCGGCAGCCAGGGCGTAGCCGCGGGCAACTGGATGGTCTCGGCCTCCGTGGAGCCACCGCCGATGCCGAACATGTCGCTTTGTCCGCTGATGCGGTTTTCCTGGGCGCGCTGGGCAAAGCCCAGAATGCGGTCGAGCCCGCCGCTCAGAACCGCACGGTCATGGCCGAAGCAGTCGAATGCGCCGGCGGCGATCAGGCTTTCAAGCACCCGACGGTTAACCTGACGCGGATCGATGCGGGTGCAAAAATCCTCGAGCGAGGCAAAGGGCGTGTCGCCGCGGACCTCGACAATGTGCTCGACGGCGGCGTCACCCACGCCCTTGATGGCGGCAAGCGCGTAGTAGATCTTGTTCTCGCCGGTCTCGAAATGCCGGAAGCTGGTCTGCACCGAAGGGGCCACCACCTCGATCCCCAGCCGCTTGGCATCCTGGCGGAAGTCATTGAGCTTGTCGGTGTTGGACATGTCGAGCGTCATCGAGGCTGCGAGAAACTCGACGGGATAATGCGCCTTGAGATAGGCGGTCTGGTAGGAGACGATGCCGTAGGCCGCGGCGTGGGACTTGTTGAAGCCGTAGTTTGCGAATTTGGCGAGCAGGTCGAAGATCATGTCGGCCTGCGGCTTGGAGACATTGCGCTCGACCGCGCCCTCGACGAAGCGGGCGCGCTGCTTGTCCATCTCCTCCTTGATCTTCTTGCCCATCGCGCGGCGCAGAAGGTCGGCTTCGCCGAGCGAGTAGCCGGCGAGCACCTGGGCGATCTGCATCACCTGCTCCTGATAGACGATCACGCCCTGGGTTTCGGCGAGAAGACCATCGATCTTGGGATGGATCGAGGCCAGTTCCTCCTCACCGTGCTTGCGCGCATTGTAGACCGGGATGTTCTCCATCGGACCCGGGCGATAAAGCGCCACCAGCGCGATGATGTCCTCGATCCGGTCGGGCCGCATGCCGATCAGCGCCTTGCGCATGCCCGCCGATTCCACCTGGAACACGCCGACGGTCTCGCCGCGCGAGAGCATCTCGTAGGTCGGCTTGTCATCGAGCGGCAGGGCTTCGAGATCGATGGTGATGCCGCGCTTGGCAATGAAGCCGACCGCGGTCTTGAGCACGGTGAGCGTCTTCAACCCGAGAAAGTCGAACTTGACCAGGCCTGCCTGCTCGACCCATTTCATGTTGAACTGGGTGACCGGCATGTCGGAGCGCGGATCGCGGTACATCGGCACCAGTTGCGACAGGGGCCGGTCGCCGATGACGATGCCAGCGGCGTGGGTGGAAGCGTGGCGGTAAAGCCCTTCGAGCTTCTGCGCGATATCGAGCAGGCGGCCGACGGCTGGCTCCTTTTCAACCTCCTCGTTGAACCGCGGTTCTTCCTCGATGGCCTTGCCGAGCGGTGTCGGATTGGCCGGATTGTTGGGCACCAGCTTGCAGATCCGGTCAACCAGGCCGTAGGGCATTTCCAGCACCCGGCCGACATCGCGCAGTGCTGCGCGCGCCTGCAGACTTCCGAAGGTGATGATCTGGCCAACCTGCTCGCGGCCATATTTCTGCTGCACGTAGCGGATCACCTCTTCGCGGCGATCCTGGCAGAAGTCGATGTCAAAGTCGGGCATCGACACGCGGGCGGGATTGAGAAACCGCTCGAATAGAAGCGAGAAGCGCAGGGGATCGACATCGGTGATGGTGAGCGCATAGGCGACCAGCGAGCCGGCGCCCGAACCACGGCCCGGCCCCACCGGAATGTCGTGGTCCTTGGCCCACTTGATGAAGTCGGCCACGATCAGGAAGTATCCGGGAAACTTCATGTTCTCGATGATGTCGAGTTCGGTCTTGAGCCGGTCGCGATAATCGGCTTCGGTGTAGCCGTCGGCCAGGCCGATCCGCGCCAGCCGACGGTCAAGACCCTCGATCGACTGCCGCCTGAGCTCGGCGGCTTCGGCTGCAAGCGCCGCCTGCGGATCGTCTTCGCCGCCTCCGGTGAAGCGCGGCAGGATCGGCGCCCGGCTCTCGACGATGGCGCTGCAGCGGCGCGCAATCTCGATGGTGTTTTCCAGAGCCTCGGGAATGTCGGCAAACAGTCCGGTCAT
>JAHJUC010000335.1 GCA_018829385.1 Alphaproteobacteria bacterium | reverse complement strand
GATGAGGCTGGCGAGCAGGTCCGGACGCCTGAGGAACGGGCTGTCAAGCGGGGTTGCGCCGCCAACCACCACGTGATTGCCGCCGCCGGTGCCGGTGTGGCGCCCGTCGATCATGAACTTGTCGGCGCCAAGCCGGGTCTGACGCGCCTCTTCGTATACGCCTTCGGTGATCGCCTTGCAGTCCTCCCAGCTGGTGGCCGGGTGAACGTTGACTTCGATCACGCCGGGATCGGGGGCGACCCGGATGACGTTGAGGCGCGGATCATGCGGCGGGCCGTAGCCTTCGATATGGACTTTCAGGCCGAGCCGGTCGGCAGCAACTTCAGCGGCCGACACCAGTTCGAGATAATCCTCGACCTTCTCGACCGGCGGCATGAAGACGCAGAGCCGGCCGTCACGCGGCTCGACGGAAATCGCCGTGCGGACTGCTCCGTCGAGATCGCTGATGCTCTGCTCGACCCGCTGCTGCGTGGCCTCGGCGGCGGTGAACTGGGCCCGCGCCTGCGATGCGGCGTCTGCCGCACGGGAGTCTGCCAAGGCATCATCGAGAGCCTTGCGGGCCGGGTCGGGCAGATCCGCCTTGGGTTCGGTCGGGTCCGACGGGTTGACGAACGGATAGGCGGAGGCCGAAACGTGCGGCAAGGAACCGAGCGGCAGGCGGTAGCCGACCGGGCTGTCGCCCGGAACGAGAAAGACGTGGCCACGCCGGGTCTTCCATTTCTCCGAGCGCCAGCCATGTCCGGCGGCCTTCGATTGCCAGCGCTGGACCGGCAGCACGAAACCCGAAGGCGTCGACAGTCCGCGCCCGAACACGGTGGCGATGCGGTGACGCTCCTCGGCGTCTTCCAGCTTGGAGTTTTCAGGCGTCACATTGTCGGGAAGGTTGCCTTCCTTGAGGATCCATTCCGCCGGATCCTCATAGGCGGGAACCACATGGTCGTCGGCGATACCGAGATTGTCGGCAATGGCGGCGAGCAGATCCCTGGCTGTCTCGGGCGTCGCCTGGCCGGTGTCCCTGCCCTCCTCGGCGATGAGTTCGGGTTTGAACCAGATCGGCTTGCCGTCGCGCCGCCAGTAGAGCGAAAAGGTCCAGCGCGGCAGGGTCTCGCCCGGATACCACTTGCCCTGGCCGTAATGCAGGAAGCCGCCGGGCGCGAAGCGGTTGCGCAGCCTGCGGATCAGCTTGTCGGCGGCTTCGCGTTTTTGCGGGCCGACGGCGGCGGTGTTCCACTCCTCGCTCTCGAAATCGTCGATCGAGACGAAGGTCGGCTCGCCCCCCATGGTCAGCCGGACATCGCCGGCCTTGAGCTTGGTATCGATATCGTGGCCGAGCGCGTCAAGTGCGGCCCAGGATTCCTCGTTGAACGGCTTGGTGATGCGCGGATGCTCCGCCATGCGGTCGACCCGCATGTCGAAGGCAAAGTCGACCTCGGCATAGCTGGCAAGACCCGATATCGGCGCGGCATTGCGGTAATGCGGCGTGGCGGCCAGCGGGATGTGGCTCTCGCCGGTCAGCAGACCCGAGGTCGGGTCAAGACCGATCCAGCCGGCGCCGGGCAGGTAAACCTCGGCCCAGGCATGCAGATCGGTGAAATCATGATCGGTGCCGGGAGGTCCGTCGAGCGCCACCAGGTCCGGCTTGAGCTGGATCAGATAGCCCGAGACGAACCGGGCGGCGAGGCCAAGATGCCTGAGCGCCTGAACCAGAAGCCAGCTGGTGTCGCGGCACGATCCCTTCCCGGTCTGGAAGGTTTCCTCGGGCGTCTGCACGCCCGGCTCCATGCGGATGACGTAGCCGATCTCGTTCGCCAGACGTGCATTGAGGCCGACGACAAAATCCACCGTCCCGGTTTCATCACGCGGGATGGTATCGAGAAACGCCTGCAGCCGCGGACCGGCGGGCTCGGGCGTCTGGTAGATGACGAGATCGGGCGCGATGTCTTCGGGGTAAGCGAATGGCCATTTCTCCGCCGATTCCTCGACAAAGAAATCGAAGGGATTGTAGACGGTCATGTCGGCGACCAGATCCACCTCGATCTTCAGTTCCATCACCGGATCGGGAAACACATAGCGTGCCAGCCAGTTGCCGTAGGGGTCCTGCTGGTAATTGACGAAGTGCTGTTTCGGGCTGACCTTGAGCGAGTGCGATACAACCCGTGTGCGGCTGTGCGGCGCCGGCCTGAGCCGGATGACCTGTGGCCCAAGGGTGACCGGGCGGTCGTATTTGTAATGGGTCAGGTGATGGACACGTGCCAGAATCGCCATGAGAGATATCCGTTGATCGGGCGGCCTTGCGGCGCCCGGCAGCATGCATGGCCCATGCGGTCATGTCCACAGCCGATGATGCGGTGCACACACAATCGGCGCCCGATTGTTCGTCGGCCGCAGCTATCCGGCAGGTGGCATGGCGACTGGCCGGAGAACACGAAAAGGGACGCCCCGGCGTGAGCCGACGCGTCCCGTCATTCAAGAACAGAACACCCAAGGGCCGAATCGACTGGCCCGATCGGGATCAGGCGGCGAGTTCGCCTTCTTCATCGAGCAAGGAGTCCAGATCCAGATGAGAGATCATCTGCTTGTCCTTGGCGATGATCGACGTGGTCATCCGCTGCACTTCGGTGGCGCCCACTTCAGGCACCGACTGGATTTCGTCTTCGGTGACGGTAACCATGTCGGAAACATTGTCGACCAGCAGGCCGACGAGCTGACCGCGGATGCTGGCGACGATGATCGCGGACCGCTCGGTCGGATCAATGGCTTCGAGGCCAAGCCGCAGCGCCATGTCGATCACCGGGATAACCGTTCCGCGCAGGTTGATGACACCCAGAACATGCTTCGGTGCATGAGCCAGCGGTGTTGCGGGCGCCCAGCCGCGGATTTCCCTGACCGACATGATGTTCACGCTGAACACCTGCTCGCCGAGGAAAAACGAAATAATTTCAAGACCTGAAGTCTTATTGCCGGTTTGAGTCTCGTTCATCCTGTCCTCGCGTCAAGTTGGCCTTCCCGCGACCGGACGTAGCAACGTCTTCAGTCTTCGAGACCGGCCAAACCGGTTAAATAGTTTGGAAAGCGGCACCTTCGACGGGAAGGCATGTGCCGTTCGCGGACCCAGGCCGCGGAGGGAAACGCATCATGCCTGGGGCAAAGCCCCTTCCCATATTCGACTTTAAACATGCTTTCGTTAAGAATATGGAAACAGGTCACCACAGTAAACCACCTGGTACTGTTCTTTGCTTTCATATTGCCGAGTTCATGAAAACATCATGAAAGGACTTGCGCTTCAACCCGGCTGACTACAGGTGCGAAACTCGGCGAGAAACACTTCCCGCTGCGACCTGGGCAGGGACGCAAGGAAGTCGGTGCGCCGGGTCGTTTCGACATAGGCTGCATCGGGTCTGGTCTTGACGAATGTGCGGAAGGGTAGCCTGGTGAGCAGCGGAGCCGTGGTGCAGCCGCCGCGGAGGCTGACCGAGAAGCTGCCCTGCCCCGCAAGCCCCTCTGACCTGTAGCGGAGGATCCGCGCCTGCACATCCTTCATGCGAATGGCGTCGAGACGGGACAGCCGACCGACATAGATCCGCTCGCCCTCCACCGGCAATGGCGTTCCGGCGACCTCGGTGGAGTCCGACAGTTCCAGAAGGAACATTTCATTGACCCTCGGGGCCGGCTCGCCCCGGACCAGGTAGGACATCGCAATCATCGCGTCGCCATCGACAAGGCGAATGCTATCCGGCACGCCGAGGCCAGCGCCAAGCTCCGCGGGATTCATTTGCAGGGGATCAAAACCGGCCATTTCGACCAGGCCGCGAGGGGTGACGGACAGGCAGCCGGAAAGCAGCACACCAAGAGGGACGAGAAGAAGGGAACGGATTCGCAGCATTTCATTTTCTTCTTGATTATTTATTGTTTTACGATAATTTATGGTCCTCATAGTTTATTTTTCGGGAGACTGCAATGGAGTATTCGATGTCAACCAAGGTGATCCGGACAAGCCTGCGACTGGCGGTGCTGCTGCGCGCCGTGGTGACCCTGGCGATCGTGCTGGGCATTGCAATGCTGGCGGGTTCGCTGCTGGCGCCCGAGCTTTGGAAGGGCTGGATTCGCAGTATGTATCCGCAGATTGCCGATGTGTCGGACTGGCAGGTGTTCCTGCTCGCCCTGCTTGCGACGACGCAACTGGGCTTGACCACAATGGCCTTGTGGTGGCTGGCACGGATGTTCGCCAGCGTTTCCGGTGAAGAGCCCCTGAGCATCGAGGCCGCAACGCATATGCGGCGCGCCAGCCGCTGGCTACTTGCCGCTACCATCTACGCGATGGCGGCGCAGATCCCCGCGAGCCTTATTGCCAGCCTGAACCAGCCGGAAGGGGCCCGCTTCATCGCACTTGCGTTGAGCACGAGCCACGCCAGCGGGGTGCTGGCTTCCCTGGTGCTTTATGCGGTGGCGAGCATCCAGGAACTCGCCGCACAGGTGCGCGACGACAACCGGCAGATCGTGTGACCATGGCCATCATCGTCCGCCTCGACGTCATGCTCGCACTCAGGAAGATGCGGTCCAAGGAACTGGCCGCCCGGAT
>JAHJUC010000334.1 GCA_018829385.1 Alphaproteobacteria bacterium | reverse complement strand
TGCCGATATATTGTTATTGTTCTATGTTGCCGGTCTTGTCAGGTTTGTGATGCTCGGCAAAAAGGTCGAGCAAGGCTCTGATTTCACTCAAGGCTAACGTGAAACATGCATGATTGTAAACCGACACTGTCCGGTTTCTCCGCACAGGGGATGATTCCACTCACTCGCCCGGGCAATCGCAATGCTGTAAAACGATCGTGCAGCCAGGCTGTCGAGACACGACGGATTATCGGCTGGCAAGGGGAGGGGCAGGCCACATGAATCTGTTTTCGATGATGAACAAGCGCGCCGAGGACGGCAACCCGATCCGCATCGGGATGATCGGCGCGGGCAAGTTCGGGACGATGTTTCTGTCGCAGGTGCGCAAGCTTGCGGGCATCCACCTGATCGGCGTGGCCGATCTGTCGCCGGCCAATGCGTGCTCGAACATGGAGCTTGTCGGCTGGACGCCCGAGCAGTTCGGCGCCACTTCGCTGGACGAGGCTGCGCGGGGCAAGACCACCCATGTCGGAGACGACTGGCAGGCGCTGGTCGCCCATCCGGCGATCGACATCGTGATCGAATGCACCGGTGCGCCGGTGGCCGCGATCGATCATATCCTGGGCGCCTTCGGCAATGGCAAGCACGTCATCAATGTCACGGTCGAGGCGGATGCCTTCTGCGGCTACGGGCTCGCCCGCAAGGCCGAGGAAGCCGGGGTGATCTACTCGATGGCCTATGGCGACCAGCCGGCGCTGACCTGCGACCTGGTCGACTGGGCGCGCACCTGCGGCTTCAACGTGACGGCGGCGGGACGCGGCCACAAATGGCTGCCCGCGTTCCGCAAGTCGACGCCGGAAACGGTGTGGGATCATTGGGGTGTGTCCCGAGAAAAGGCCGAGCGCGGCCGGCTCAATCCGAAGATGTTCAATTCGTTCCTCGACGGTTCCAAGCCGGCGATCGAATCGTCTGCTATCGCCAATGCCACCGGTCTGATGGTGCCCTCCAAGGGTCTTCAGTTCCCGGTGGGCGGGGCCGAGGATCTGGCCAACATCATGCGGCCGAAATCCGAAGGCGGCCATCTCGAGCAAAAGGGCATGGTCGAGGTCGCGTCCTCGCTGACCCGCGACGGCACGCCCGTCCCCTACGATATCAGGCAGGGCGTCTGGGTGGTGTTCGAGGGCGATACCGACTACCTGCGCAACTGCTTCCAGGAATACCTGGTCAGGACCGACGACAGCGGCCGTTACTCGTCGCTCTACAAGCGCTGGCACCTGATCGGGCTCGAACTGCCGGTGTCGGTCGCCTCGGTGGGCCTGCGCGGCGAGCCGACAGGCGTTGCGCGGTGCTTCAACGGCGATGTCGCGGCCATCGCCAAGCGCGATCTCGCAGCCGGCGAAATCCTCGACGGGGAGGGTGGCTACACGGTCACCGGCGGCCTGCGCCCGGCCAGGGCGTCGGTCGCCGCGGGCTATCTGCCGCTGGGGCTGGCGCACGACGTCAAGCTCAGGCGCGCCATCGCCGACGGCGAGCCGGTCCGCTTCGAGGATGTCGAGATCGACGAGACGACGACGGCCTACAAGCTGCGCAAATGGATGGAGACGATTTCCTGAGGCTTCCTTCGGCCTCAGCCCCGCCCGCTCCCTCGGCGTCGAGACGGGAGTCTTTGGCTGTCTGCGACCGAGATCTGACAGGAGCGCCAGTCAGTCGCCTCGGCCAGGTCCAGGACAAGCCGGACTGAGGTGCGGTCCTAGCGGGAAATATCCTGTGCGCTGTAGATCAGCACGCTGCCGGCCGAGAACGCCACGTCGGGCTCGAATGCGTCGATCCGTTCGAAGCGCAACAACAGCTCCTCGTTCCGTTCGCTGAGCGCGTCTGCCTGCTCGCGAGACAGGCGGACGAGTGCCCGGGCTTTCCACACATCGTCGTCCGGGTTCATCCAGAGGCTTGGCAGCGCAATGGCGACCGGTCCCTTGCGACCCGCTGTGCCGGCTCTCTCCGGATCCCCGAGCCAGAGGTTGACATGGACGGTGTCCTTGGGGGTCATGTCCGGACGGTTCTGGGCAAGCACCGAGATATCGAGGATGAGGTCGCCGGTTGTCGGAGGCCGGTCGAAGCGATAGTCGGCGGATTGCCCGGCCTCCGGTGCGCGCAGCCAGAACCAGTTGCCTGCTCCGGGCCATCCGGTGGAGCGGAATCCGGCGGTTGCATCACCGATACAGGGCCGGTCGAGAAAGCAATCCCCCTCGTCGCCCCGGTCGCCGAGATCGGGGCGCATTTCATCGACCCCGCTGTCGCCGATCGTCTGGGGGCCGGCGCCGGCCTGGTCCCCGGCGCTGCCGCCAGGCCTGTGCAACCGTATGCTGTCGCCGCGGAAGGCCACGTGCGGGCCGGTGGCCTTCGGTCGCACGATACGGATAAAGAGCTCGCCGCTTACGGGCATGACCCTGTCGAGGATCTTGCGGTCGAGCCGCACCTGCCCTTGGGTCAGGTAACCCGGCTGTTCCCCCGGCACCGACACGTTCGGAAGTGTCACCCGTATCCTGTGGAAAACGCCGCCCATCCTCCCGGCCCCCGGAAATCCCACCAGCAGATCGAGCACGGCGTTCACTCCGGGACGGCCATTGATGCTGTCGGTCGCCAGCGCGTCGATGTCGATCAGGATGTCGCCCTG
>JAHJUC010000333.1 GCA_018829385.1 Alphaproteobacteria bacterium | reverse complement strand
GAAACCCACGCACCATTGATGTAAAACTCGCGCTTCTCGATCATGTCACTCTCCAATTATGTGCAGACGGCACAGATAGGCACCGTTTCATCCCAATGCAAATCTGTAGGGGCCGAAGGCAGGGTAAGGCAACCGCGATTTCCCCCGACAGGATCAATGTTATTGATGCCGAGATGAATTGCGCTTCTGCCAGCCCGTTATTTGGCAAAAGACGGCTAGCGGATCGTCTTGAGCAGGGCCGCCGTCGGGAAACAGGTTGGTTTCTGGCCGTTCTTGGCCTGCCACTCGCCGATCGACCGCCGCGTCTTGTAGCCCGGCAGGCCGTCCGCGCCGCCGACGTCATAGCCCTGTTTCTCCAGCGAAGACTGCAAACGGGCGATGTCGGAACGCAGCATCGCACCGGTATCCTGCCACCGCGTGACGAAGGCGCCGCCGCCATGGGCCATGCGGTCGGCGAGATTGCCGATGAACAGGGCGTAGAGATCGGAATTGTTGTATTCCTTGATCACGTAGAAATTCGGCGTGACGACGAATTCCGGGCCGTAGATGCCGGCCGGGACCAGAACCATGCCTGGCGCGCGACGCTCGTGCTCGGGAAACGGCCTGCCGGAAATGCGGATGATGCCCATCTCCGTGAGCGCAGCTATCGGCCGGGCCCGGTCGGGTCCTTCGAGCGCACAGGTGACGCCTTCGGGGATGACGGCCTCGAAGCCCCAGTCGCGGCCGCGGACCCAGCCTGACTTGGCCAGGTAATTGGCGATCGAGGCCAGGGAATCGGCCGTCGAGTTCCAGATGTCGCTCTTGCCGTCGCCGTCAAAATCCACTGCATGGTCAAGATAACTCGACGGCAGGAATTGCGGCTGGCCCATGGCGCCGGCCCAGGATCCCTTCATCGCGGATGCCGGAACGTCGCCGCGCTGCAGGATCACAAGCGTGGCGAGGATTTCCTTGCGGAACAAATCCGGCCGCGTCGACATGAATGCCTTTGTGGCGATCACCCTTACCACGGAATGCGGGATCTTTGCCCGGCCGAACCCCGACTCGCGGCCCCAGATGGCGACAATGATGGAAGCGGGGACGCCGTAGCGCTCTTCGATCCGGCGCAAGAGGCCAGCGTGCTGCTTCATCAGCGAGCGGCCCGATGCGGCGAGCCCCTGAAGGCTTTTCTCGCTGAAATAGGCGCCGGGGCTGCGGAATTCGGCCTGGCTCTGGGCGCGCGCCTTGGGCTTCGGAAAGCCCGGCGGCGCGAGATCCGGCAAGTCCCAGTCAAGTTCGACGCCCGAAAAGGCGCGATCGAACACCGGTTTGGAAACACCCGCCCGTCTGGCTTCCGGCCACAGGTCAGCCTCAAGCCACTGGCGGAACTGGGCTTCCACTCCGGCCTTGGTCGCCGCATGCGACGATGGTGCCGCAGAAACGGTGACGGAGAAGGCAAGGATGACGGTCAGAAGCAGGGTGCGAATCATGGCTCCAGCCTAACCCGACCGGCGTGTCGGGAAAATGGCGCAGGGAGAACCCGCTTGCTCAGTGCTCGGAAAAGGCCTCGATCTCGATTTCGGTCAGCAGGTCGGGATGGGCGAGGCCCGCGACGATGACATAGGTCGAAGCCGGCGCATGGCCCTGAAGAAACTGATCCCGGAGCTCGCGGTAGGCGCTCACATCACCTGGCGCCACGTCATAGACCCTGATCGCCACGATGTCGGTGATCTGCATGTTGCAGGCCGCCAGTCCGGCGAGAGCGTTGCGCCAGGCCTGTTCGGCCTGCGCACGATAGCCTGAGAGCATCTGCCCGTCAGGGGTAACGCCGATCTGGCCGGAGATGATCAGGCGGCGGCCGGGAGACGCCATCTCGACGGTCTGGACATAGTTCGACGCCGGTTTTGGCATGGTCTCGGGGTTGAAAAAACGCGGCATTCCCGCTCCTTAAAAAGCCGTGCGGGCGCGGATGGCTGCCGCCAGCGTGCCCTCGTCGAGATAATCCAGCTCGCCGCCGACCGGCACGCCATGGGCCAGACGGGTGACCTTGATGTCGAAGCCGGTCAGTTGCTCGGTAATGTAGTGCGCCGTGGTCTGGCCTTCGACGGTGGCGTTGACCGCAATCAGGATCTCGCGAACGCCGCCGGCCGCCACGCGGTCGACCAGCCTGGCGATCGAGAGGTCATCCGGGCCGACGCCATCGAGCGGCGACAGGGTGCCGCCGAGCACGTGATATCCGGCATTCATTGCCGCCGCTCGCTCGAGCGCCCAGAGATCGGCGACGTCCTCGACGACGATGATGACGCTCTGGTCGCGGGTCGGATCGGTGCAGACCGTGCAGGGATCCGACGTATCGGCATTGCCGCAGGTCGAGCAGATGCGGACCTTGTCGAAGGCCTCGTTCATCGCCAGCGCCAAGGGGCCCATCAGCTGGTCCTTCTTCTTGATCAGGTGCAGCGCGGCGCGGCGGGCCGAGCGCGGCCCGAGCCCCGGGACGCGCGCCAGCAGCTGGATCAGGCGCTCGATCTCCGGCCCGGTTACACGCTTCTGCATCTCAATCTCTCCGCAAGGTCAGCCGTCACCTGCACGAGGCCTAGAACGGCAGCTTCATGCCCGGAGGGATCGGCAATCCGGCGGTGAGTTCCTTTGTCCGCTCGGCCATCATCGCCTCGACCTTGGCCTTGGCGTCGTTATGGGCGGCGACAATCAGGTCCTCGAGGATCTCGACATCGTCTTCCTTGAACATGGAAGGGTCGATCTTGACACCCTTCATCTGGCCCTTGCCCGACAGGCGCACGGTGACCATGCCGCCTCCGGCCACGCCTTCACATTCCAGCTCGGCAAGCTCTTCCTGCATGCGTTCCATCTTGGCCTGCATGTCCTTGATCTTGCCCATCATACCCATGATGTCTTTCATCCAGGTCTCCTTTTCCAGTTTTGTTTGCCGGCTAAATTCCGGCGGAATGGCGCTGACGCGGTTTAATCCGAGCTGTCGTCCGGATCGATTTCATCGGGCAGGATGTCGCCGTCCTCGGATGGCGAGAGTGCCTCGGCGGCGAGGTCTTCCTCGGTTGCCGCGATGCGCACGTCGGTGACGCGGGCGCCGGGAAAGCGCGCCAGAATGGCGGCGACATCGGGATCCTGGCGGGCGTCGCTGACCAGCGCCTCGCGCTTGGCGGTCTCGCGTTCGGCAAGGGTCGGCGCGCCCTCCTCGCGGCTGAGCGCCACCGACCACTTGGCGCCGGTCCAGTCGCCGAGCTTCTTGATCAGTTCGCCGGGCAGGCTGGGGCTCGCATCCGGCGCCAGGTTGATTTCCAGGCGACCGGGCTCGATCCTGACCAGCCGAACGCCGGTGCGGATCTGCACCTTCATGGCGATATCCCGGTGCTTCTCCGCAAGGGCGACCATGTCTTCGAGCGAACCGATGGCGACTTCCTCGACCGGCTCGGAAACCGCAGGTGCCGCGACCGAGGGCTCGGCGGAATGGGCCAGGCGCATCGACGGTTGCCCGCCGCCGCCGTTACCGCCCTGGGGCATCCGCCGCTCGCCGACTGCGCGGGCCGTTGCCCCGCCGCCGGACGGACCATTGCCGGATTGCTGGCCACCTGCACCCGCAGAGGCGCCGCCCGAGGCCTGGAATGCCTTCAGCGCATCTTCGGGCGATGGCATGTTCGCGGCATGGGCGATGCGGATCAGCGCCATCTCGGCCGCTGCCGCGGGCCGGCTCGACGTGTCGGTTTCGGTTATCCCCTTGAGCAGCATCTGCCAGACCCGCGAAAGAATGACGGTCGACAGCTTCGCGGCATAGTCCGCGCCGCTTTCGCGCTCGGTCTCGGTCAGGGACGGATCCTCGCCGGCTTCCGGCACGAATTTGAGCCTTGTCACCAGATGGGTGAAGTCCGCCAGATCGGTCAGGATCACCGACGGGCCGGCGCCCGAATCATATTGTTCACGAAAATTCGCCAGTGCTGCAGCCACATCGCCCGCCATCAGCGAGCCGAACAGGCCGACAATGCGGGAGCGGTCGGCGAGACCGAGCATGGACCGCACGGCCTCGGCGTCGACGGCGCCGCCGCCATGGGCGATCGCCTGGTCGAGCAGGGAGAGGCCGTCGCGCACCGAGCCTTCGGCGGCGCGGGCGATCATGGCCAGCGATTCGTCGTCGATCGCAATGCCTTCCTGCCCGGCGACATTCCTGAAATGCGCGACCAGCAGGCCCGAATCGATGCGGCGCAGGTCAAAGCGCTGGCAGCGCGACAGCACGGTGATCGGAACCTTGCGGATTTCGGTGGTGGCAAAGATGAACTTCACATGCGCCGGCGGCTCTTCCAGCGTCTTGAGCAGGCCGTTGAAGGCCTGGGTGGAAAGCATGTGCACTTCGTCGATGATGTAGACCTTGTAGCGTGCCGACACCGGACGATAGCGCACCTGCTCGATTATCTCGCGGATGTCGTCGATGCCGGTGTGCGAGGCCGCGTCCATCTCGATGACGTCGACATGACGGCCTTCCATGATCGCCTGGCAATGCTCGCCGGGCACGGTGAGATCAATGGTCGGCCTGTCGATCCCGGCAGCCTGGTAATTGAGCGCGCGCGCCAGGATGCGGGCCGTGGTGGTCTTGCCGACGCCGCGCACGCCGGTCAGCATCCAGGCCTGGGCGATGCGGCCGGAGGAAAAGGCGTTGGTGAGCGTGCGGACCATCGGCTCCTGGCCGATCAGGTCGGTGAAATCCTTCGGCCGGTACTTGCGCGCCAGAACCCGGTACGGCGCCTGCGCCTCGGGAGATGTTCCCGCTGGTGCCGTGATCGTGCCGGTCGAATCGTTCATGATGCTCGTGCCGCCCTCGCGCTGGCCCGATGGCCATTCAAATCGAATGTTTGCACCCCGGTCGGACCCCGTCAACGACAATCCAGCCATTGATGGGCCAGCCAGTGATGGGGCCCTCCAATGATGGGGCCTGCCAAATCTGGCGCGGGCAAAAGGGTGGGAGGCTGGCACGGTGACCCGTGCCGGGCTCGTTAGGGCTGCTTCCTTCCGGACCTGACCCGGTTGGCGAGTGGCTCGTCCACCACCAACCTCCCGGGG
>JAHJUC010000332.1 GCA_018829385.1 Alphaproteobacteria bacterium | reverse complement strand
CTCGTCGATCACCTTCCAGGCCGAATGGCCTTCCGGGTTCTTGAAGGTCGAGCCGCCGGTCTTCTCGCGGATCGGCTGCACCGTCTCGCGGTGATGCTGCACGGCGTCCATGGCGGCGCGGATCTCGTCCCTGTCGGCGGGCGTCCCCTCGAAGATGGCGCGGGTGAAGATCAGGTCCCTGGGCGCCGAGGAATGCCTGTAGGCATAGCCCATGTCGGCGTTCGACAGCACATGCCGCGCGCCCTTGCGGTCGATGGCGTGAACCTCGACCACCCGCTCGCGGGTCTCGACGCCATTGGCCCCGGCGTTCATCCGCAGCGCGCCGCCGATGGCGCCGGGAATGCCGTGATAGAAATGAAACCCGCCAAGCCCGGTCTCGAGCGCAAGCGCCGCCAGATGCTTGTCGGGGCAGACGGCACCCGCAGCCAGCCGCGTGTCCGACACCTGTTCGGCGCGTCCGAACCCCTTGGCCGACAGCCGGATCACCACGCCGGGAATTCCGCCATCACGCACCAGCAGGTTGGAACCGATGCCGACCGGCAGCACGGGGACTTCTTCCGGCAGCGCGGACAGAAATGCCGACAAATCGTCCTCGTCGACCGGCTGGAACATCAGTTCCGCCGGACCGCCGGTGCGGAACCAGGTCACCTTCGACATGTCGGAGTTCGGCGTTAGCCGGCCCTGGACATTGCTAAGCTTGCCCGCAAGCGATGCCAGCAGCTTTTCACCGTCAACCTGCAGCGGCTTCATGCGCTGTCACCCGCTCCAGGCTTCAGCGCATGGAGTTCCTTGGGCAGCTGGTTGGCCCATTGCGTGATGGTGCCTGCGCCGAGGCAGACGACATAATCGCCCGGCTTGGCGATCTCGGCAATCAGCGGCGCCAGCGCCGCGGGCCCGTCGATCAGCCGCGCATCGCGGTGGCCGCCCGCCTTCATGCTCATCACCAGATGGGCTGAATCAATACCCTCGATCGGGTCTTCGCCAGCCGAATAGACCGGCGCGATGATCGCGGTGTTGGCGTCGTTGAAACAGGTGGAAAAATCGTCGAACAGGCTTTCAAGCCGCGTATAGCGGTGCGGTTGGGCGACAGCGATCACCCGGCCCTGGCAGGCGTCGCGGGCAGCCGACAGCACCGCCTTGATCTCGACCGGATGATGGCCGTAATCGTCGAACACCTCGACCCCGTTCCAGCTGCCGGTATGGGTGAAGCGGCGCTTGACCCCGCCGAACTGTCCGAGCCCCTTGGCGATCTGCTCCGCCGTCAACCCCAGCTCGTAGGCGACCGCGATGGCGGCGACCGCATTCGAGACATTGTGCTTGCCCGGCATCGGCAGTCTGAGATCCTTGAGCTCGACCGTCTTGCCGGTCTTGCGGCTGTGGATCACCACGTCGAACACCGAGACCGGACCGTCCATCCGGTGATTGGAATAGCGCACGTCCGACTGCGGGTTCTCGCCATAGGTGATGACCCGCCGGTCCTCGATGCGGCTGACCAGCGCCTGCACTTCCGGATGGTCGAGGCACATCACCCCGAAACCGTAGAACGGCACGTTCTCGACGAACTGCCGGAACGCGGCCCGCACCGCGTCGAAGGTGCCGTAGTGATCGAGATGTTCGGGATCTATATTGGTGACGATGGCGATGTCGGCGGGCAGCTTGAGGAAGGTGCCGTCGCTCTCGTCGGCCTCCACCACCATCCACTCGCCCTCGCCCATGCGGGCATTGGTGCCGTAGGCATTGATGATGCCGCCATTGATCACGGTCGGATCGAGCCCGCCGGCCTCCAGCAGCGTCGCCACCATCGAGGTGGTGGTGGTCTTGCCGTGGGTGCCGCCGATGGCGATCGCGTTGCGGAAGCGCATCAGTTCGGCCAGCATTTCGGCGCGCCGAACCACCGGCAGCAGCCGTTCGCGCGCCGCCATCAGTTCGGGATTGGTCTTCTTGATCGCGGTCGAGACCACCACGACTTCCGCCTCGCCGAGATTGGCGGCGGAATGGCCGATATGCACCTCGATGCCCTTGTCCCTCAGCCGCTGCACATTGGCGCTCTCGGACTGGTCCGACCCCTGCACCTTGTAGCCGAGATTGTTGAGCACCTCGGCAATGCCGCTCATGCCGATGCCGCCGATGCCGATGAAATGCACCAGGCCGATTGTTTGTGGCATCTTCATGCGGGTGGACTCCTGAATTGTTCTACACTGACGCCCTCCGCAATAGCTTCTGCCAGATTGGCAAGCAAGCGCGCGGCGTCGGGTTTTCCCGTGGCCTGTGCGGCGGCCGCGGTGGCGGCCAGGCCGGCGGGATCGTTCATCCGGTCGGCAATCATGCCGGCCAGGACCTGTGGCGTCAGGTCCGATTGCCGGACCACGCTGGCGCCGCCCTTGGCCATCAACGCGTGCGCATTGGCCGCCTGGTCATGGTCGAGCGCATAGGGATAGGGCACCAGGATGGCCGAGCGGCCGATCACGGCGATCTCGGAGACGGTCGAGGCGCCGGAGCGCGAAATCACCAGATGCGCCGCCCCGATGCGCGCCGCCATGTCGGTGAAGAAGGGCGAGATCTCGGCCTTGACACCCATTTCCTCGAGCCGAGCCCGGACCTGCGCCTCGTCTTCGGGTCTTGCCTGCTGGGTCAGTTGCAGCCGCGCCCTGAGATCTTCCGGCAGAAGCCCGATGGCATTCGGGATGACCTCGGAGAAGAACTGTGCGCCCTGGCTGCCGCCGAACACCACCAGCCGGAACGGCTCGCCGTCGACCGAAGGCACATAAGGAATTGCCGCCGCCGCAATAACTTCCGGACGCACCGGATTGCCGGTGATCACGGTCTTGTCCGCGTACCGGCCCTGGCCTTCGGGCAGGAAGCCGCCGGCAATCGCCTTGACCCGCGAGGCCAGCGCCTTGTTGGCGCGGCCCATGACCGCGTTCTGTTCATGCAGCATCGTCGG
>JAHJUC010000034.1 GCA_018829385.1 Alphaproteobacteria bacterium | reverse complement strand
GGCGGCCAGCGGATGGGTGATGACGAAGGTCGGGATCGTCCTGAGGATGGCGGTGTGCGGCGCCTTGTCCTCGAACGCCTGGCGGAACCGTGGCTGATTGAGCGCCGGCAGGATCTTCTGGACGATGCCGCCGGCGAGAAACACGCCGCCGCGCGCCATGAAGATCAACGCCAGATCGCCCGCGACCCGGCCAAGATAGGTGACAAACAGCTCGATCGTCTCGACCGCGGCCGGATCCGACCCCGAAGCCCAGTGCGCCGTCACTTCCGATGGCGTGGCGGCGGCGGGCTTGACGCCGTTGGCCTTGCAGACCGCGTGGTAGATGTTCATCATGCCGCGGCCGCACAGCAACTGCTCGGCGGAAATCCGGCCTTCGATCGGTTCATAGAGCGGAAACAGCTCGTAATCCCGGCTGGTGCGCGGGCCGATGTCGACATGGCCGCCTTCGCCGGGCACCGGAAACCAGGTGTGACGCGCATGCACCAGCCCCGAGACCCCGAGACCGGTGCCGGGCCCGACAACCACGCGCGAGGTCGACGGCCGGATCTCGCCGCCGCCGATCTTTTCCAGATACTCCGGTCCGAGCGAAGCCGCCGCCAGTCCCTGGGCTTCGAAATCATTGATCACCGTCACGTTCTCGAAGCCGAGATCGCGGATCATGACCTTGGGCTGGATCACCCAGTCGCAGTTGGTCAGATCGATCTCGTCGCCCTTGATCGGGCCCGCCACCGCGAGGATCGCGGATCTGGGCTGCAGCGACGTGCGGTCGAGCACGCCGGCCTGGATTGCCTCGTCGATGCTGGGGTAGTCGGCGGTGGCCAGGATCGGGAATTCCTTCGGCTCCGCATTGGCATCCGTGAGGATGGCAAAACGGGCATTGGTGCCGCCGATATCGCCAATCAGGATGGGAAAGGCGATGGAATGTTCGGTGTCGTGGGAAATGGGCATGCTCTGGTCCCTGTAAGCCTGGTCTGGTTGCGGCGCGGCCCGGCAGGCGGCGCCAGGTAAGGTCCGCGCGTTATCCGAGCGCTTTCAGCAAGGTATCGGCGGTCGCGCGGTTGAGCGCCATCGGAATATCATACACGATGGCAAGCCGCATCAGCGCCTTGACATCGACATCATGTGGCATCGCCGTCAGCGGATCGACAAAAAAGATGACGAGGCCAACATCGCCGGTTGCGATCAGGGCGCCGATCTGCTGATCGCCGCCCAGCGGCCCACTCTTGAGCCGCTTGATATCGAGATCGGGACATGCCTCGGCAATGCGGCCGCCAGTGGTCCCGGTGGCAACAATGGGAAACCGCGCCAACGCCGCCTGATGGGTCCTGGCGAAGTCCGCCAGGTCATCCTTCTTCTGGTCATGCGCGATCAGTGCAACGGCTTTTCGAACGGTCATGGCGGCCCATTATCTCGAAGAATGCGGCCGGGGCGCCGGATTCAACATTTTCAATCGATTTGATCAGCCATTCTATAGCTTGTCCCCGCGACAAACAAAAGCCGTCGAGACTGCGATAATTCAACGCCAGCCTGCGCGAACAGCCTAGTTGGCCGGCCGGGGCACCGGCAACGGGATGCGGCCCGACGGAGGGACAGGCGCGAAGGCGGAGGCGGCCACAGGGGCTGCATTGGCATTCGCCCTGGCAATGCGGGCAATCGGGTCAGCACCAAGCGTGACTTCGGCCTCCGATGCGGGAGCCGGCGCTTCGACCACCACCCTACAGGCCTGCGGCAGATCCGACAGCTGGATTTCGCGCTTCTTCGGCTTGGGCTTGTCGTCCTTCTTCGGCTTGGCCGGCGCCCAGGGCTCGTCGGTGAACCACCAGGCCAGAGACTGGTCGCATCCCGATCCTGGCGGCGGCGGGCTCTGGTCCTTGCAGCCGCTGGCGCCGGGCGGACACTTGATGCGGATGTGGAAATGATAGTGATGCCCGTAATAGGGCCGGATCTTGCCCATCGCGGCGCGGTTGCCGGTCCAGCTGTCGCACAGCTTCTTCTTGATGCCGGGATGAACGAAAATACGCTCGACCTCGGGATAGCTTGCCGCCCGCATCAAGAGCCTGGCATGCGCCGGGGTCCAGATCCGGTCGTCGACATAGAGCGTGTCTTTCTTCAGCATCGAGGTGGCCGAAATGTTTTCCCGCTCGGCAGCGGACAGGGTGCGGGCGGGCATCGGCGTGAGCCAGACATCGGCGTCGAGACCAATCTGATGCGATGCATGGCCCGAAAGCATCGGGCCACCCCGCGGTTGCGCAATATCGCCGATGAGAAGCCCGGGCCAGCCATCCTGGGCGGCGGCCTCGCGCGACAATCTCTCCACCAGCGTGATCAGGTCGGGATGACCCCAGCGGCGATTGCGCGACAGCCGCATGGCCTGCCAGGTCGGCCCGTCTGTGGGAATGGCGATGCCGCCGGCAAGACAGCCCTTGGAGTAGAAGCCGATCGCGCGGGCGGGAAGCACTGCAGGCAGTTTCGCTGCGCCGAATATCTGCTTTGCGGGCTGGTCGGCTGCAGCCTGGTGCATGGCGGCAGCACCGGCCCCGCATGCAATCAGCATAACCAGCATCGTCTGGCGGGCAAGCGTCAACAGGCTGCGGACGGGGGTCATAGGGCTCGGTCTCCAGGCTTTCGGGCAGGATGATGCACTCGTCACCTTGCCCGAGGATAGCGCGCCTCGGCGTTCAAGAAAACCGCCGCCTCCCTCTGCTTGCTTCACCTCACGGCTTGACGCGGAAAAGCTGCACCGGCTGGTCCAGCGTTTCCGGAACAGGTTCGAGCCAAGCGGGGACAATTCCCCTGTCCAGTTCGGCATACAATCCGTCGGGAGCCACTTTTGCCAAGGTTCTGATCTGCGGATCGCTCTTGCAGAAGGCGATGACCGTCACGCCGGCGCCGCGCAGGAACTTGACGGCATCCCCTGGTGTAGCCATCGCCGCATGCAGTTCGGTGAGCATTCCGCCCTGGTTCCGGTGATACGGCGCCGACAGAACGCGATGCGGCGTGAAGCGCAGGATATGCGCGCCAAGATTGGAAGGCCCGGCGACCACGCCGGCAGGCTCGCGCGCCAATGCCTGCATCGCCGCGGCATCCGTGCAGACAATCTCCTCCTCGGCAAAAAGTCCGGCAGCCTCCTCGCCGGCGACCTTGTCGACCGCCATCGAGAGCAGGACGCCGGACAGGGCCCAGACAAAGGGTACGGCGGCGAGGGCCGAACCGGCAAAGGCCAGCCCCTTGCGCAGGTTTTTGGGATCGGCATTGGCGCGCGTCCGCATGTCGGCCACCAGCGCCGCCATGGGGATCGCCGACAGCAGGTTGCCGAAAACCGCGCCGCGAACCTGGACCAGGGCGATGGCCCAGGAGACGGCCAGCAGCGCCAGCAAGACACCGTGGGCATGAACATTGCGGCGCTGACGGATGCGCCACACGCACAGCGCCATGGCCAGCACCGGCACCAGGTAGAACCCGCCTGCGGTCCATGGCTCTTCTGCAACTTGCGACCAAACCGGCTGGGCTTCGATCACGCTGTCGAGCCACATCGTGACCAGCAGCGGATCGAGGTTCCCGAGCGGGTTGCCGAGGCATTGCGGCGCAATCACAAGAGCGGCGCCCAGCGTTGCTCCGCCGGCGAGGCCGAGAGCCGTCAGGCGGGAGGCAAAGCCACGCCCGGACACGGTCGCCACCGCCAGAAAGAAGCTTCCCGCCCCGAGGACACCGAGAGAGTAAAATCCCGTCGACAGGGCATCGCAGGCAACCAGGCCGTAGCGTGCCGGTGGAACGGTAAGAAAGAACACGGCGGTCAAGGTTGTCGCCATGGCAAGGGAAAAGGCGGCCGCCGCGGCGTTCATCCTGTTGCCGAGCCAGAGCCACTGCACGGCGACAATGAGGGCCGCGACAAGAACATGCGGCGTGGTTTCGGCCCCGATGGCGATGGCCAGCGCCGCGGCCACGCCGGCGATCGCGTGGGCAAGCGGCGGTCGTCCCGGCAGGATCAGGCAGGCCGCGATGGTGGCGATCAGGCCAAGCTGGACATTGTGATGATCGATCGAGCCGGGCTGGAACCGGTTGATCCCGAGCACAAACAGGAAGGCCAGGACGAGCGCCATCAGCCGGCCCTGTCCACCCGCCAGCACGCCGCCGCCGACGCCGAGCGCATAGAAGATCGGCAATGTCGTCAGCAACGGCCAGACAAACAGCGCCGAGGCTTCCGCCATGACCGGGTTCATGAACAGTGAGAAGAACAGGATCAGGTTGGCGATCGGAAGGTCGATCAATCTCGACCAGTGCATCAAGGTGCCGCCATCCAGCCCCAGACGGTACTGCATGAGATCGAACCAGCCCTGGCCGGCAAGCAGATCGCGCACCTCGACCAGGCGCATGACATCGTCATTGTCGGCGCCGACATAGTCCACGTAAGAGCCAAAATGCATGGTTGCCGTCACCGCGATCAACGCAGCGAAGGCCAACAGGACGGGCTTGTGCAGCGGCGCCAGCGGACTGATGCTGTGTGGCCGTTCGACCCTCCCGGCAGACACAGAGCCGGGCTGCCCGGCAACAGGGCTGGTATTGGTCAATGGGAACTCCAACGCAAATTTGTCCGTGACATTCAACCTAGCCTTAACCTTCTCAAGAAATAGTAAAGCGACGGGCGATTCCGGCCCGCAGCTAACGGGGATCCCCATGACGGACGGTTTGCTTGAAGGCCTCGAAATCGCGGTGCTTCTGCCTTGCTACAATGAAGCGGCAACCATCGGCGACGTGGTCGCCGGTTTTCGCGCGGCCATTCCCAGCGCCCGGATCTATGTCTACGACAACAATTCGAAGGACCAGACGGCGCTCCGCGCGGCGCTCGCCGGCGCCATCGTGGTGCGCGAGCCGCGCCAGGGCAAGGGACATGTGGTGCGGCGGATGTTTTCCGACATCGACGCCGACATCTACCTGATGGCCGATGGCGACGGCACCTATTCGCCGAACGACGG
>JAHJUC010000331.1 GCA_018829385.1 Alphaproteobacteria bacterium | reverse complement strand
CGAGGTCTGCCGCCTGCGCGACATCCCGATCATCACCTTCGTCAACAAGATGGACCGCGAGGCGCGCAATCCGTTCGAGATCCTGGACGAGGTCGAGCAGAAGCTGGCGCTCGACTGCGCGCCGATGACCTGGCCGATCGGTCAGGGGCGGTCGTTCTCGGGCACCTATCACCTGGCGAAATCGGCGATCCGGCTGTCGGACAGGGAAACCGCGCTGACGCCGGTGAACGGGCCCGAATCCGACGCCGTTGCCGGGCTGCTGCCGGAAAACGAGCGCGAGACCTTCATCGAGGAAACATCGCTTGCGGTCGAGGCCTGCAAGCCGTTCGACCTCGAGGCATTCCGCGAGGGGCACCTGACGCCGGTCTATTTCGGCTCGGCGCTGAAAAATTTCGGCGTGCGCGACCTGATCGACGCGCTTGGCGAATACGCGCCGCAGCCGCGGGCGCAGGTGGCCGACACCCGCACGGTGGAAGCCACCGACCCGAAGATGACCGCCTTCGTGTTCAAGATCCAGGCCAACATGGACCCCAACCACCGCGACCGCATCGCCTTCGTCAGGGTGTGCTCGGGCAAGCTCGAGCGCGGCATGAAGGCGCGGCTGGCGCGCACCGGCAAGCCGATGAGCCTGTCGGCGCCACAGTTCTTCTTCGCCTCGCAGCGGCAGATCGCCGACACGGCCTATGCCGGCGACGTGGTCGGCATTCCCAATCACGGCACGCTGAGGATCGGCGACACGCTGACCGAGGGCGAAGCGCTGGTGTTCCAGGGCGTACCGAACTTCGCGCCGGAAATCCTGCGCCGGGTGCGGCTTGAAGATGCGATGAAGGCGAAAAAGCTCAAGGAAGCGCTGCAGCAGATGGCCGAGGAAGGCGTGGTGCAGCTGTTTTCACCCGAGGACGGCTCGCCGGCGATCGTCGGCGTGGTCGGCGCGCTGCAGCTCGACGTGCTGAAGGAGCGGCTGTCGGCGGAGTACGGCCTGCCGGTGAGCTTCGAGATGGCGCGGTTCTCGGTCTGCCGCTGGATTTCATCGGCCGACAAGGCAGATCTCGAACGCTTCGTCACCAGCCACCGCGGCGACATCGCCCGCGATCTCGACGGCGACCCGGTGTTCCTGGCGTCGGACCAGTTCTCGCTCAATTACGAGGCGGAGCGCTGGAAAATGATCGATATGGTGGCGATCAAGGAGTATCATGTCGCCAAGGCCGCCTGAGGCGGCGCCCTTGCGAAGGGACTGACCGATGAAGACCATAGTCTGGTTTGCACTGTCGCTGAGCCTGGTTGCCGGCCCGGCGCTGGCAGGGGAAGGTGAAGCGGAGGAAATTGCAGCGGCCCGCAGCTTCGCGCTCGCCGCCCTACCGGGACAATGCGACGCGGAGACGCCCGCTGCGGGTTATGACTTCACCGACACGGCCATCTCCGTATCTTGGAAACCGAGCTGGGGCGGCGAAGACGAACGGGCGACACTCTACCGGCTGTTCTGCATGCTCGGCGCCTACAATGTGGTCCATGCCTATGTGCTGAAGCCGGAAAATGGCGAGTTGTCGCTGGTGAGCTTCGCCCAGCCGAGCTTCGATGTCGACTATGCGGAGGGCGACCAGATGTATACCGAACTGAAAGTTCCGCCCGTGGTGACCGGGTTTCTTACCGCCGCCACGCTGGTCAATTCCGATTTCGATGCGGACACCAACACGCTGTCGAGCTCGGCCAAATGGCGCGGCCTGGGCGACGCCTGGTCGGCGGGTAGCTGGGAATTGCGGGACGGGCAGTTCGTGCTGACCTATTACGAGATCGACCCGGTCTATGAGGCCAATCTCGACGATCCCTCCGACGCGCAACGCGACCTGTCGTTCCGGATCTATCCCTGAGCGACTGTGCCCGCTTCCCGCGGGAAGAACGGCTCGGGCCCCGGGCTCGCGGCGCCGGCGATCTCCAGGCCAACCGGCGCAAGATGTGGAACCATCGAGCTTTCCGCCCGTTGTGTGACAGGACCTGTCGCACAGCAAGGGGAAATGAGCATGTCCACATCCTATCTCCGTTTCGCGGCCATGATCGCCACCTCGACTTTGGTGATGTTCGGGCTGATGTATCTCAACACCTACGCGGCCAGCCACGTCTGGTTCAGCCAGACGCGCATGTGGATGGCGCTCTACATGGGCGCGGCGATGGCGGCGGTGATGCTGGCCTTCATGCTCGGCATGTACCGCAACACCAGGCTCAACACGGCGATCTTCGCAGCCGCGGCGCTGGTGTTCACCGGTTCGCTCTACCTGGTGCGCAGCCAGGACACGATCGGCGACGAGGCGTGGATGAAGGCGATGATCCCGCACCATTCGATCGCCATCCTGACAAGTGAGCGCGCCGAGATTTCCGACCCGCGGGTGCGCAAGCTCGCCGACGAGATCATCGAGGCACAGCGGCGCGAGATCGCCGAGATGGAAGCGCTGATCGCCGACCTCAACGGCGGTCCGGCGGCGACGCCGGAGATCGACGGGAAGTAACTCCCCGGGCACGCCGAAGCACCGCGCGCGAAAATGTTCGCCGGCGGCAGAGGCATT
>JAHJUC010000330.1 GCA_018829385.1 Alphaproteobacteria bacterium | reverse complement strand
GCCGACCTTTGCCACCGAAGCGATGACGAAAGTGTGCAGCTCGTCGGCGCCGTGATCGCGGATCGATATGTATTCCCCGGTCTTGAAGACGTGGTTGGAGAGCCGGAAGCCGGTTTCATCGTCATCATCGTCGGCGGGGTCATAATCGAATGCCCAGCCGCCCTTCGGATGATGGACGAGATAGCCGAGCTCCGAGCGCTCGCCGTCCCAGAAGCGCACGACGGTCGAGGAGGAGGGTGCCTTTTCCCAGGCTTCCTTGTCGAGATGGCCTTCCTGATCCAGCGGGGCATGGATGTCGTAGCCGCGATGGACATTGCCTTCAGGAAACTCCTTGTTGCGGGCCATGACCAGATGGATGTGGTAAAGCGTCATGTCATTCTCCAGTTTATGCGATGAGCAAGTTCAGGCTCATCCTGTCCTGCCGTTCCAGCCGCCGCCTTGATCTGGCGCAAACCGTTGATGTGGCTTGCGGGTTGCGTCACGCGCCCGAGTATGGTGTTGAAGACGGTATCGAACCAAGCCGCCGGATTTGCGGCGCATGGAGGAAATATGCAGTTTGAAGGCACGTCCGCCTATGTGGCGGAAAAGGATCTCACCGTTGCGGTCAATGCGGCGATCCGGCTCGAGCGGCCGCTTCTGGTCAAGGGAGAACCCGGCACCGGCAAGACCGAGCTTGCGGTGCAGATCGCCAGTGCGCTGGGACTGGAGCTGATCGAATGGTCGGTGAAATCCACCACCAAGGCGCAGCAGGGGCTCTACGAGTACGATGCCGTCAGCCGTCTGCGCGACAGCCAGCTTGGCGACGAGCGTGTCAATGACGTGGCCAATTACATCCGCCGCGGCAAACTCTGGGAAGCCTTTGCCGCCGACAAGAAGACGGTGCTGCTGATCGACGAGATCGACAAGGCCGACATCGAGTTTCCGAACGACCTGCTGCAGGAACTCGACCGCATGGAGTTCTTTGTCTACGAGACCGGCGAAACCATCCGGGCCAGGCATCGGCCGATCGTCATCATCACGTCCAACAACGAGAAGGAACTGCCCGATGCGTTCCTGCGCCGCTGTTTCTTCCACTATATCCGCTTTCCAGACATGGAAACGCTGCAGCGCATCGTCGATGTGCATTATCCGGGGATCAAGCAGACGCTGGTTCGCGAAGCCCTGACCCAGTTCTACGAGGTCCGCGAAACGGCCGGCCTCAAGAAAAAGCCCTCGACATCCGAAGCGCTCGACTGGATCAGGCTGCTGGTCGCCGATGACGTGGCGCCGGAAACGCTTCGCGGAGACGCGAAGAACGCGTTGCCGAAACTGCACGGTGCGCTGTTGAAGAACGAGCAGGACGTTCACCTTTTCGAGAGGCTGGCCTTTTTGGCGCGGCAACGCGGCAATTAGTTTTGCCCGGTAATTATTTGGCTAGGTTTGGCTGGTAGCGTGGGTCGTTCTGGACACTCGCGAAAGGCCGTTTCACTTGCCATATGCCAACCTGACATATGAAATGCTCGGGCCCGCGATATTCCTGTCCGCAGGCTTCGCATTCCTCTTGCTTTATGTGCACGATCGCACGCAGCTGGCCGCGCTCAGGTTGTCGGGTGCCTATTTCGCTTCGCTCTTCGGATTTGTCGCTGTCATGTTGGTCGACAGTGATCTTCAGCCCGCCTTTCAGGCGGCCATTCTGGTTTCGCTGTTTTCGGGGCATTTTCTACTGGTCTGGGGCGTGGCCTCGCTTGTCGGAAAGGAATTTCCCCGGCTGGCCTTCGGGCTGTCGGTCGCGGTTGTCTTTGGTTTGATAATCTATGCCAATGCTTCCGGGGCGATGTTCTGGCTGCGGTTTGCGGCTATCAGCGGGTTCACTGCCCTGGTGGACCTGATGTGCTGTGCGCTGGTCTGGCGTGCAAGAAGCCATCGGGTAGACATCGTTGTCGCGTTGGTCTTCCTTGCCCAGGCCGCCTTGACGCTGAACCGGATCGTCCTGATCCAGCTTTCCGAACTTGACTTGTCTACGCACAGTGTCTTCAAGAACTCGGATTTTGCACCATCAATGCAGACCGAGAATGCAATATTCGCGATTGTGATCGGCCTTGCTCTTTTCTCCCGCTATTCCGTGACCCTGGTCATGCAGTTGAGGCGTCTTGCGGAAACCGACCCTCTTACCGGCCTTCTCAATCGCCGGGCATTCGAAGCCAAGGTGCAGGCGCTGCGGGCAGCGTCGGCGCCATTGCCCACCGGTCTGATCATCTGTGACATCGATCATTTCAAAAGGGTCAATGACAACCATGGGCATGAGGTGGGAGACCGCAGCCTTAAGGCATTTGCCGAGTTGCTGGAGCGGGAGACGCCGGATACGGCGATTTGTACGCGGCTTGGTGGCGAGGAGTTCTGCATCGTGCTCGCAGGGGTCAACAATGAAGCGATCCGGCTGCAGGCAACCCATCTTCGAAGAGCGGTTGAACAGTTGCAGATTGCCATCCGGGGCGGGGACTTGAGCCTGACGGCAAGTTTCGGCTGCTGCAAGCTTGAACCCGGAGATGATCTGAGGACTGCCATGGTCAGTGCCGATGCTGCCGTGTACCAGGCGAAAAAAGATGGTCGAAATCTGGTTCGCGAGGCTGCACAGACAGTGGCGACAGCTGAACAGATCAAGGTAGCCTGACAGTACCTTTTGCCGGGATCTGGATTGTCAGCCCCCAAAAGGAGGCTCCCAGCTTGTTCCGATGCCGAGTGCTTCATGGATCTGGCCTGCAACGAGACCTGCCACAGGTAGCCAATGCCGATGAAGAAGATGCCCAATCCGGCGAAGAAGCAAAAAAGAACAGGACGATGAAAAGCTGGGGCGACAGAGCCATCGCGGTTTCCTTTCATTGATCAAAACATCCGGGAGCCGACTGCGCGACGATCCCTCGATGCCCCGCAAGTGTCGGGGCTGAGGCTGACCGGTTCAGCGATGGCCGTCCTTGCAGCGAGATTGACCTTGGCCGCGAGCGCCACTAAATTGGCACTCGTGGTGATTTGGCCGGCCGGCTTGCAGCCACGTTAAACAACTCGCTAAAGGGCCGACGGGGCGCGTTCCCACCGGACCGGCAGCATTGTATTCGCGGCCGGTTTCTTGTTGGAGCTGATAGCGTCATGCCGATCCGTATTCCCGATGGTCTTCCCGCCCGCGACGCGCTTGTGCGCGAAGGCGTGCAAATCATGGATGAATCAATTGCCGTGCGGCAGGATATCCGTCCGTTGCACATCGGGCTGCTCAACCTGATGCCCAACAAGATCGCCACGGAAACCCAGATTGCGCGGCTGATCGGCGCTTCACCGCTCCAGGTGGAGCTGACACTGGTGCGCATCGGCTCGCACGTGGCCAAGAACACCTCGGAAGATCACCTGATCAATTTCTACCACACCTGGGACGAGGTGAAGCACCGCAAGTTCGACGGCTTCATCATCACCGGTGCGCCGATCGAGACCCTGCCGTTCGAGGACGTGACCTACTGGCAGGAGATGGAGCAGATCCTCGACTGGACGACAACGCATGTCCATTCCAGTTTCTTTGTCTGTTGGGGGGCGATGGCCGCGGCCTGGCATTTCCACAAGGTGCCCAAGCGGGCGCTCGAGGAGAAGGCGTTCGGGGTCTACCGGCACCGCAACCTCAATCCCGCGTCGCCTTATCTCACGGGATTTTCGGACGATTTCCAGGTTTCGGTGTCGCGCTGGACAGAAGTCCGGCGCGAGGACCTGACGCCGGATTTCGAGGTCCTAATGGAAAGCGACCAGACCGGATTGTGCCTGCTGCACGAGGCTTTCGCCAACCGGCTCTACATCTTCAATCACATCGAATATGATTCCGGGACGCTTGCCGAGGAGTATTTCCGCGACGTCAAGGCGGGGACGCCGATCAAGCCGCCGGCGAACTACTTTCCCGATGACAACCCGGACAACAAGCCGCAAAACCGTTGGCGCAGCCATGCCTTCCTGCTGTTCGGAAACTGGATCAACCAGGTCTACCAAACCACGCCCTTCGACATCGAAGAGATCGGGGAGGACCGTCTGCCGTCGGAAACAAAGGGAGTGAATGCATGACCGGGAAAGTTGAAATACGGCCGATTACGCTGGCCGACGAACCCGAATGGCGGCGGTTGTGGACGCTTTATCTCGAGTTCTACGAATCGAGTGTGCCGGAGGAGGTCTACCGGACCACGCTGGCCCGGATCGTCGGCGATCATGTTGCCGGCGAGGCATCCTTCTACGAGCCGCGCGGGATGCTGGCGCTGGTCGACGGCAAGCCGGCCGGCCTGGTGCATTATTTCTATCACCGCCACGGCTGGAAGATCGAACCGGTCTGCTATCTGCAGGATCTGTATGCCGCGCCGGACGTGCGTGGCACCGGTGTTGGCCGGGCGCTGATCGAGGCGGTGTATGCGCAGGCCGACGCGGATGGCTGCCCGAGCGTCTACTGGATGACGCAGGAATTCAACGCCACCGCCCGCAAGCTTTACGACCGCATCGCCACGCTGACGCCGTTTATCAAGTACAGCCGGTAGGGCTTGGCGCCGGCATTGCTGGCGGCAAGACTTGAACATTTTGGACAATTTGGCTATTTTAGCTAATATGTCCAACTTTCGTGGACATGATCAGGAGATGTCCGATGAAAGTCATGCAGGCAAGCGAGGCCAAGAACCGCTTCGGGGAATTGCTGGAGGCGTCGGGAAACGAGCCCGTTGCTATCCGCAAGAATGGCCGCGATATTCGCGTTGTTCTCTCAACTGAAGAGTATGAGCGCCTTGTTGGCGCCAACTCGGTCGATCCGAAGGTGCAGACTTCGTTAGAGCGCAGCATGAAGCGCTGGAACAGAGTGTATGAAGCATTGGCCAAATAGGGTCGTTCATGCGCTACATTACCCTTCAGGAAGCGATTCATATCCATGCTGTGTTGCTCAAGGCCCATGGCGGTGCGCCGGGCCTCCGGGATCGGGGGCTGATCGAGGCGGCGCTTCTGCGGCCACAGACCGGTTATTACACAGATCTTATTGAAGAGGCGGCAGCGCTTTGGGAGAGCCTCGCCATGAATCACGGCTTTGTTGACGGCAACAAGCGCGTTGCCTTTGCCTGTATGGAAATCTTCCTGGACCTCAATGGCCTTGAACTTAACGCAGATGAGGATGAAACAATTCGGTTCATCTACGACCGGCTTGAATCCGGAACATTCACCAAGGACAATCTCGATGCCTGGCTGCGGAGTCACACCGGCCCGGCATGAATGTGGTGGCGGCGGCGCGGGGTCATCGCGCCTGCTCCAGGACTGCCGGGAGTGGACCATAATCCAATCTGGTCCCGATCCGGTTGTTGTGAGAAAATGATTGCTGAACAGACATAGTCCGGCGAAGCGATCGGGGCGTGGCAGACATGGCCGTGCGGGAAGACAGGACATTCGAGAAAGTGGTTGCCGCGATGGTTGGCCTCGCCTGCATGCTGCTGGCGGTGGGCTGGGTAATGCGCGAGGATCCCGCAGAAAAGCCCTATCTGGATATTGCCGGCGGCGGCTTTGTCTACAACTACCGCGAAGCGCAGGTGTATTACGGGTTCGTCGCCAATGTGCTCAAGCCGCTGCCGGTCGGGACATGGCTGATTGCCGAGTTCGAGAACCCGGCGGGCGGGCCGCCGCTCACCGTCGAGACCAGGCTGCACGCGCGCAGCGTCCGTTACGGCGTTCATTCTCCCCAGGTGCGCGGGGTCAAGGCGGGCAAGCCCTATCATGTCGCGATCAGGCTTTACGACCACACCCGCAGCCGGCTGATCTGGTCCGGGGAAAAGGATTTCACCAGCCAGATCGACGACACCGTGGTGCCGGACAAGCCGCTGACCATCGGGCCCGGCTATTTTCCCAATCCGGAGCTCAATGACGGCTAAACCGGTTGGCAACCGATCCGCAATGCGGCTATTGTCGCGTGCATGTTTCTTCCGTTTTTCCTAGAGCTCAAAGCCGCCAAAGTGCCGGTCTCGCTGCGCGAATACCTCACCCTGATCGAGGGACTCGGGGCCGGGCTGTCGCGCTACGACGTCGAGGGTTTCTATTACCTGGCGCGGGCGTCGCTGGTGAAGGACGAGCGGCATATCGATCGGTTCGACCAGGTGTTCTCGCACTATTTCCGCGGCGTCGAGACCATCGGCGGCGAAGGCGGCGTGGATGCGCGCAACCTGCCCGAGGAATGGCTCCGGCGGATGGCCGAGAAACATCTGAGCGAGGACGAGAAGAAGCTGATCGAGAGCCTTGGCGGCTTCGACAAGCTGATGGAAACCCTCAAGCAGCGACTCGAGGAGCAGCAGAAGCGGCACCAGGGCGGCTCGAAATGGATCGGCACCGCCGGCACCTCGCCGTTCGGAGCCTATGGCTACAATCCCGAGGGCGTGCGGATCGGGCAGGACGAGAGCCGCCACCGGCGGGCGGTCAAGGTCTGGGACAAGCGGGAATTCAGAAACCTCGATGACACGGTGGAGCTCGGCACCCGCAACATCAAGGTGGCCTTGCGGCGGCTCAGGCGCTGGGTGCGCGAGGGGGCGGCGGAGGAATTCGACCTGCCCGGCACCATCCAGTCGACCGCGGAACATGGCTGGCTTGACGTCAAGACCCGGCCGGAACGCCGCAACGCGGTCAAGCTCCTGATGTTCTTCGATGTCGGGGGCTCGATGGATGATCACATCAAGGTGGTCGAGGAGCTGTTCTCGGCGGCCCGAGCCGAATTCCGGCACATGGAGTATTTCTACTTCCACAATTGCCTCTACGAGGGCGTGTGGCGGGACAACAGCCGGCGGCGGCAGGAATTGCTGCCGACAGCGGAAGTGCTGCGCACCTACGGCTCGGACTACCGGGTGATCTTCGTCGGCGACGCGGCGATGAGCCCTTACGAGGTGGTCTCGGTGGGTGGATCGGTGGAGCACTGGAACGAGGAGCCCGGCCAGGTCTGGCTGACGCGCGTGCTCAATCATTTTCACAAGGTGGCCTGGCTCAACCCCACGCCCGAAGCCTATTGGCCGCACACCCATTCCACCGCTCTGATCCGGCATCTGTTCGGGGACAGGATGTTTCCGATGACTCTTGCGGGGCTTGAAGCCGCCACGCGCCAGCTGACGCGCTGATCCGGTCTTGCGCCGGAGAGAAAACGCGGTCATGTCTTGCTCCGGAGCCATCCGCGGCTGATCGAGGGGAGAAACAGCATGACGATTGAAGCTTTCGGCCAGACCGCGGATGGCGAGACCGTGCACCGGGTGACCATCGGAGGCGGCGGGCTAACAGCGAAGATCATGACCTGGGGCGCGACCCTGCAGGATCTCCGGCTGGAAGGCCACGCAGCGCCGCTGACACTGGGGTTCCCGGACTTCGAGAGCTATCCGCTTCATTCGCCCTACTTCGGACAGACGGCCGGGCGGCATGCCAACCGGATTGCCGGCGGACGGTTTGTTCTCGACGGGGTCAGCTATCAACTCGAATGCAACGAGCGCGGCATCAATCATCTGCATGGCGGCAGCGCCGGGATAGCCAAGCGTCTGTGGACGCTGGAAAGCCACGGCAACGATCACGCGGTCTTTTCAATTGTCGATCCGGATGGCCAGTCGGGCTATCCCGGGACGATGAAGATCGAAGCCCGCTATGAGCTTCGCGCCGGCGGCTGCATGGCCATCACCTATATCAGCGTCACCGACCGGCCGACGCTCGCCAACATCGCCCATCACAGTTATTTCACCCTCGACGATGCCGACGACATCCTCGACCATGAACTGATGATCGCGGCAGACCACTATCTGCCGGTCGATGCGGAGCAGATCCCCACCGGCGAGATCCGCGACGTGGAGGGCACGGATTTCGAGTTCCGCGAATTGCGGCCCATCCGCCGCGAAGGCCCGGACGGCCAGGTGGCCTACGACCACAATTTCTGCCTTTCGACCGAGCGGCAGGCGGTACGGACCATTGCGCTGGCGCGGTCGATGCGGTCGGGGATTGCCATGGAGCTTCGGTCAACCGAGCCGGGTCTGCAGTTCTACACCGGTTTCAAGATCAAGCCGTCGGTTCCCGGACTGACCGGAAAACCCTATTCGGCCTCAGCCGGCTTCTGCCTTGAAACCCAGAGCTGGCCCGACAGCCCCAATCATCCCGGCTTTGCAGGCGCCGTGCTGCGGCCCGGCGAAAAGCTGGTTCAGCACACCGAGCATGTGTTCATCAACAGCTGAAGAGACGTCGGGCCATCATTTCCCGTCTTGACAGGCGCCCCAAAATAGAAGCCCATAGCACAAGTCTTATATAAGACCTGCCGACGAGTTTTGGCTGTAGGCTCTGGGGAGGAGCGTGACCATGACGGTGATTCTGGCGGTGCTCAAGCCGTTGGCGGGCTTCAACACCCTGCTCTTGCGCATGGGCCGCAACGTGGCCTGGGTGGCGATGGGGCTGATGGTCCTGATCATCATCCTGCAGGTGGTTTTCCGCTACATTGTGGGCAGTGCGCTGGCCTGGCCCGACGAGGGGGCGCGCTTCCTGATGCTGTGGATGACGGCATTGATCGCACCGACCGCCTATCGCTGGGGCGGTTTCGTCTCCATCGAAATGGTCAAGGACATGCTGCCGGCGCGGATTGGCGCGTTTCTCGGCCTGGTGCTGCTGGCGCTGTCTCTGGTCGTGCTGGTCTACGGGTTCCGGCTCGGCCTCAACCATGTCAATTCCGGCTGGCTGTTCAATTCGAGCTCGCTGAAGCTGCCGCTCGAGTTTCTGGGGCTGGGGCTGGTGCGGATCAAGCTGGCGTGGATGTACATGTCGCTGCCTGTCGGCCTGCTCTTGATGATCCTGGTCAATATCGAATTGTGCCTCAAGGCGATCGCGCATCTCATCGACCCCGAGGCGGAGCTGCCCGAGGATCATGACCGTGTCATCGTGGCGGTGGAGTAGGCCATGCTGTTCTTCTTCCTGCCACTGTTCCTGATCTTCCTGATGATCGGCCTGCCGGTGTTCTTCGGCATGCTCGCGGCCCCGGGCCTGCTGCTCTGGTTCAACGGCCAGGAGCGGGACATCGCGCTGCTTTACCGCAACGTCTACACGGGCATGGATTCGTTTCCGCTGATGGCGATCCCGTTCTTCATGCTGGCGGGCGAGCTGATGAACCGCGGCGGCATCACCATGCGGATCGTCGAATTCAGCCAGGCGCTGATCGGTCATCTCAAGGGCGGCCTTGCGCATGTCAACATCCTGTCCTCGATGCTGTTCGCGGGCCTTTCCGGCTCCGCCGTGGCTGATGTGTCGGCGCTTGGTTCGATGCTGATTCCGGCGATGGAAAAGAACGGCTACACCCGCAAGTTCGCGGCTGCGGTGACTGCGGCCTCGTCGGTGATTGGGCCGATCATCCCGCCATCGGGGATCATGATCATCTACGCCTATGTGATGGGCGAATCGGTGGCGGCGCTGTTCCTGGCCGGCATCGTGCCCGGCGTTCTGGTTGGCGTCGGATTGATGATTGTCGTAGCCTTCATGGCGAGGCGGCACGACTTCCCGGTCGCTTCCCGGCGCGCCACCTGGCCGGAACGCGGCCAGGCGAGCCTGAAGGCGTTCTTCCCGCTGCTGACCCCGGTGATCATTCTGGGCGGCATTCTGGGCGGTGTGTTCACGCCGACGGAAGCTTCCGCCGTGGCCGCTGTCTACGCCTTCATCGTTTCGCTGTTCATCCTCAAGACCATGGGCTGGGCCGACCTTCCGAAGGTGCTGACAAAGGCTGCGATGACCACATCGGTGGTGCTGCTGCTGGTGGGGGCCGCAATGGCGTTCAAGACCGTGGTCAGCCTGTCGCACACGCCGGAGATCCTGGCCAATTTCATCCTCGGCCTGTCCGACAATCCGTACATGCTGCTGTTCCTGATCAATGTGCTTCTGTTCATTGTCGGGATGTTTCTCGATGCAGGGCCGGCGATCATCATCCTGGGGCCGATTTTGGGGCCGATCTTTACCGATCTCGGCGTGCATCCGGTGCATTTCGCCATCATCATGAGCGTCAACCTGACCGTCGGGCTGGCGACGCCGCCGATGGGGCTTGTGCTGTTCGTCACCTCAAGCGTGTCGGGTGAGCGGGTGGAAACCATCGCCAAGGCGATCCTGCCGTTCCTCTTGGTGGAAGTGGCGGTGATCTTCATGATCACGTTCATCCCGCAGATTTCGCTGTTCGTGCCGCAGCTGTTCGGCTTTGCGCGATGAGACGCCGGGCGCGATGAGACGCCGGGCGGGCGGAAACAGGCTGATCGGGCGTGTCGCATGTGGTTGACAAGAACACGGATCTCGTCAATCTTGTATCTTATATAAGACTACTGTCGGGAAGCAGACAAACAAGGGAGGGTCATCCATGATCTTGAAACAGGCAATGAAAACACTGACCGCTGCGGCGCTGGGACTGTCGGTCCTGGCAGGCGGCATGATCACGGCAGTTGAGGCTGCCGACATCAAGCTGCGCGCCACGGCCAATTCGAACGAAAACGACGAGGACTATGACGGCCTGGTCGTGTTCAAGGACTATGTCGAGAAGGCCTCGAACGGTGCCATCGAAGTGGAACTGTTCATCGGTACGCAGCTTTGCTCGACCGGCGCGGAATGCCTGCAGGGCATCGCCGACGGATCGATCGACATCTACATTTCCACCTCCGGCGGCGCATCGGGGATCTTCCCTTACGTGCAGGTGCTCGATCTGCCCTATCTGCTGCGCGATGACCGGATTGCGGAAGCTGTGCTGACCGACGGCACGTTCATACGCGCCATGCGCGAACAGATGCTGGCGGATTCGGGCGGAATGATCAGGCTGATGACAATCGGCAATACCGGCGGCTGGCGCAATTTCGCCAACACCAAGCGGGAAGTTCGCTCGCCG
>JAHJUC010000329.1 GCA_018829385.1 Alphaproteobacteria bacterium | reverse complement strand
CGCTGGCGCGAGACGGTGGCCTGGTTTGCCGCGAACGGCGTCGACACGCTGGCGGAAATCGGCGCGGGCAAGGTGCTGACCGGGCTTGCCCGCCGCATCGACCGCTCCGTGACCGGCATCAACGTCGCCGGCCCGGACGATATCGATCCGTTTCTGGCCGCAATCGGTGCATAGACACGCTGCCTGAAAGACATCACGGCCTGGATTCAGGCTCAACCTGAAAATATCCCGAAAGGACTTTCCATGTTCGATCTGACAGGCCGCAAGGCCCTCGTGACCGGTGCGTCCGGCGGAATCGGCGAGGCCATCGCACGCCAGCTGCACGCCCAGGGCGCAACCGTTGGCCTGCATGGCACCCGCGTCGAGCGGCTCGAGGCGCTGGCCGCCGATCTTGGCGACCGGGTGATGATGTTCCCCGCCGACCTGTCGGACCGCGACGCGGTCTCGGCACTTGGCAAGAAGGCCGAAGAGCAGCTCGAAGGGGTCGACATCCTGGTCAACAATGCCGGAATCACCAAGGACGGGCTGTTCGTGCGCATGAGCGACGATGCCTGGGACCAGGTTCTCGAGGTCAACCTGACCGCCGTGTTCCGCCTCACCCGCGAACTGGCCCACCCGATGATGAAGCGCCGCAACGGCCGCATCATCAACATCACCTCGGTCGTCGGCGTTGCCGGAAATCCGGGACAGGCCAATTACTGCGCCGCCAAGGCCGGCATGATCGGCTTTTCCAAGAGCCTCGCCCAGGAAATCGCCCCGCGCAACGTCACGGTCAATTGCGTGGCGCCCGGCTTCATCGAGAGCGCCATGACCGAAAAGCTCAACGACAAGCAGAAAGAGGCGATCATGGGCGCCATCCCGATGCGGCGCATGGGAAATGGTGCGGAAATCGCCTCCGCCGTCACCTGGCTGGCGTCGAACGAGGCATCTTACGTGACAGGCCAGACCATCCATGTGAATGGCGGCATGCTGATGGTTTGATCCGCCGGCTTGCGGCGCGGGCTGGGACCGCGGCTTGGCCATGCGGGCGGGAATCACTGTTGCGGCGCATTTTCCGGCTTTGCCCGGTTGCCAAACCATGATACTTCGCCCTCGCTGCAAGCGCGGTGCGTGCCTGTTTTTTAAGGCTGAATATGCTGAAATCCACAGCTTCGGCTTTGACGGAACCACGCATAGCGCATAAAAACACGCAACGAGCTTGATTACCCATGCTTGCGCAGGTAACGAGGCGCAACAACAATGTGAAACAGGTCGAGGAATCCGACATGAGCGACATCGCAGACCGCGTAAAGAAAATTGTCATCGAACATCTGGGCGTTGACGCTGATAAAGTGAACGAAGGCGCAAGCTTCATTGACGATCTCGGTGCGGATTCGCTCGATACGGTCGAACTGGTGATGGCGTTCGAAGAAGAATTCGGCGTCGAGATCCCTGACGATGCAGCCGACACCATCCTGACCGTTGGTGACGCAGTCAAGTTCATCTCGTCGGCTCAGGCCTGATTGGACTTCAATTGACCGGCGGATCCTTTTCCGCTGTCCGGACCGGCGCAGCACCTGCGCCGGTTTGTTTGCTTTATGACATGACTGGGATTTGAGAAGATGCGCAGAGTTGTCATAACCGGCACAGGTGTGGTTTCTCCGCTCGGTTGCGGTACCGAGATCACCTGGTCTCGCCTGATCGGCGGCCAAAACGGTGCCTCCCGCGTCACAACTTTCGACGTCAGCGACATTGCGGCCCAGATCGCCTGTTCGGTTCCCACCGACACCTCGGTCGAGGGCGGCTTCAATCCGGACGACTGGATGGAGCCCAAGGAACAGCGCAAGGTCGACAAGTTCATTCTTTTCGGCGTGGCCGCGGCCGACATGGCGCTGAAGGATGCCGGCTGGCATCCTCAGAGCCGTGAAGACCAGATCGCCACCGGCGTGATGATCGGCTCCGGCGTCGGCGGGCTCGAGGGCATCGTCGAGGCCGGCTACACCCTGCGCGACAAGGGCCCCCGCCGGGTGTCCCCGTTCTTCATTCCCGGCCGCCTGATCAACCTGATCTCCGGACAGGTCTCGATCCGGCACGGATTGCGCGGCCCCAACCACGCGGTTGTGACGGCCTGCTCGACCGGCGCCCACGCGATTGGCGACGCGGCCCGGCTGATCGCGCTGGGTGACGCCGAAGTCATGGTTGCCGGCGGCGCGGAAGCCGCCATCTGCCGCATCGGCCTGGCCGGCTTTGCCGCCTGCAAGGCGCTGTCGACCTCCTACAACGACACCCCGGAAAAGGCCTCGCGCCCCTATGATCGCGACCGTGACGGCTTCGTCATGGGCGAGGGCGCGGCGATCGTGGTTCTCGAGGAACTGGACCATGCGCTTGCGCGCGGCGCCAACATCATCGCCGAAGTGGTCGGCTACGGCCTGTCGGGCGACGCCTACCACATCACCGCGCCGTCGGAAGACGGTGACGGCGCCTACCGCTGCATGCAGATGGCGCTCAAGCGCGCCGGCATCACGCCCGCCGACATCGACTATATCAACGCCCATGGCACCTCCACCATGGCCGACACCATCGAACTGGGCGCGGTCGAGCGGCTGGTGGGCGACGCTGCGTCGGGGATTTCGATGTCGTCGACCAAGTCGTCGATCGGCCATCTCTTGGGCGCTGCCGGCGCGATGGAAGCGGTCTTTTCCGCACTCGCCATCCGCGACAATGTCGCGCCTCCGACGCTCAATCTGGACAATCCGGAAGTCGAGACCAGGATCGACCTGGTCCCCAAGGTGGCGCGCAAGCGCAAGATCGATGTCGCGCTGTCCAATTCCTTCGGCTTTGGCGGAACCAATGCATCGCTTGTGCTGAAGCGCTTTGAGGGCCAATGACGGTGCGGCCGGTTTGAGAAGCTCCTCTCACGATCCGGCATTTCGCCACATTGAGCGGCAAGAACGAAGCATCGGGCTCTGCCCCTTTTCCAATTCCTGCGGAGATTGACCCCGTGAACGACCGCAATAATCAAGGCAAGGGTATTTTTGGCCGCGCTGGCGACAATGGCTCTGCACCGTCCGGTCCGATCATACCGGTATCGCCCTCGCAGGCCTTGAAGCCCGAGAAGGCCCCGCCGCCGCCGAAGCGCTCGCGCCGCGCCCGCAACCAGGTCGTGGTGTTCCTCAATTTCATTCTCTCGCTGGTCATCTTCGTCGCCATCGTCGGTATCGGCATCTTCTGGTACGGCAAGACCGAGTTCGAAGGCCGCGGGCCGCTCGACCGCACCACCGATTTCATGGTGCGCGAAGGCGCCGGCCTCAACCAGATTGCCGCGGCGCTGGAACGCGAGGGCATCATCACCAATCAGCGGATCTTCTCGATCGGCGCCAAGGGCGTCCTCGGCGACGATACGCTCAAGGCCGGCGAATACGAGATCAAGGCACACGCGTCGATGCTCGAGATCATCGAGCTGATGCAGTCGGGCAAATCCATCTTGCATTCCTTCACCGTGCCGGAAGGCCAGACCGTGCAGCAGGTCTTCGACCGGCTCAGGGCCGACGAGATGCTTGAGGGCGACCTGCCGACGGAAATACCGCCCGAAGGCGCTCTTCTGCCGGAGACCTACAAGTTCTCCCGCGGCACCACCCGCGCCGAGATCGTCGAGCAGATGATCAAGGCCCAGACGCGGGCTCTCGCCGGGGTCTGGGAGCGGCGCGACCCCGACCTGCCGCTTGAAACGCCCGAGGAACTGGTCATTCTCGCCTCCATCGTCGAGAAGGAAACTGCGCGCGCCGACGAGCGGCCGCGCGTCGCCGGCGTTTTCATCAACCGGTTGAACAAGGGCATGCGGCTGCAGTCCGACCCCACGATCATCTATGGTCTTTTCGGCGGAGCCGGAAAGCCGGCCGACCGCCCGATCTACAGGTCCGATATCGACAAGCCGACGCCCTACAACACCTATGTGATCAACGGGCTGCCGCCCACACCGATTGCCAATCCTGGCCGCGAGGCGATGGAGGCGGTCGCCAATCCGTCGCGGACCAAGGATCTGTACTTCGTGGCCGACGGCAGCGGCGGACACGCATTCGCCGAAACGCTGGACGACCACAATTCCAATGTTGCCCGCTGGCGCAGGCTTGAGGCCGAGCGTGAAAAGGCGCTGGCCGCGGAGAAGGCGGCCGAGACCGAGGCCAACACGCAAGGCAATTGATTGTGTGAACACCGTGGCCTGTCCGGGCCATGTCGAGGGAAAAAGGGGGCATGAGGCATGGCTATCCAGTCGATGACGGGGTTTGCGCGCCATGAGGGCGAAGCCTCCGGTCTCCGCTTCGTGTGGGAACTCCGTTCGGTCAACGGCAAGAACCTCGATGTGCGGTTGCGGCTGCCGCAGGGCTTCGAGGCGCTCGAACAGCCGATCCGCAAGGCCGTCGCGGCGGCCCTGACGCGCGGCAACCTGCAGGTATCGCTTTCGACCAGCGTGACCGGCACGGCGGTGGAAGCCGTGGTCAACGAAGCAGCGCTTGATGCCGTCATCGACCTCGTCAACCGGCTGGAAGACCGGATCGATGCCCGCAAGCCGGCGCTCGACGGCATTCTCAACATCAAGGGCGTTCTCGAATTCCGCGATCCCGAACTGTCCGATGAAGTCCGCGCAGCGCGCAATCAGGTGGTGCTTGACGGTTTCATGAGCGCGCTCGAGGAACTCAAGGCGATGCGGCTGTCGGAAGGCGCGGCCCTGGCGCGCGTGCTCGGCGCCCAGGTCGATCACATCGGCGCGCTGACCCTTGCGGTCGAGGCGGATCCGTCCCGGTCGCCGGAAGCCATTCGCGCGCGCCTGGCTGAGCAGGTGTCAAGCCTGATGGATACCGGCGCCGGGCTTGATCGCGACCGGCTCTACATGGAAGCCGCACTTCTGGCCACCAAGGCGGACTTGCGCGAGGAAATCGACCGGCTCAAGGCGCATGTCGAGGCGGCCAGGGCGCTAATTGGCGGCGAGGCCGCCGCCGGCCGCAGGCTTGATTTCCTGGCCCAGGAATTCAACCGCGAAACCAACACCATATGTTCGAAATCCAATGCGGCGTCGGTCACTGCGATCGGACTTGATTTGAAGGTCCTGATAGACCAGTTTCGCGAACAAGTTCAGAATCTGGAGTAGCGATGAGCCAGCCGCCCGCCCATCTTCCCTCGGCCCGCATCAAGCGGCGCGGCCTCATGCTGGTGATTTCCTCGCCCTCGGGTGCCGGTAAATCCACCATTGCCCGCAACCTGCTCGAAAGCGACAACGGCCTGAGCCTGTCGGTCAGCGTGACCACGCGCCCGCGCCGCGGCAGCGAGATCGATGGCGTGCACTACCATTTCAAGTCAAAGCGCGATTTCGAGCGGATGCGGGATTCCGAGGCGCTGCTCGAATGGGCAGAGGTGCATGGCAATTGCTACGGCACGCCGCGCGAGGCCGCCGAAGTGGCGATGGCCGAGGGCCGCGACATGCTGTTCGACATCGACTGGCAGGGTGCGCAGCAATTGCAGGAGAAGATGAGCGCCGACGTGGTGTCGATCTTCATCCTGCCGCCCTCGATGGAAGAGCTGCGCGCCCGGCTGCACCGCCGCGCCGAGGACACCGAGGAAGTGATCGAGCAGCGGCTCGCCAACGCCCGCTCGGAAATCGAGCACTGGCGCGAATATGACTATGTTGTCGTCAACGACGATCTCGACCGGGCCTATTCCGCTGTCCGCTCCATCGTCCAGGCCGAGCGCTTGCGCCGCGACCGCCGCCCGGGCCTGTTCGATTTCGTCAAGGACCTGCTCGAAGGCTGAGCCGGCGCATCGTGGCGAAACGTTCTCATACTTACCGATCCATCAGCCGCGGCATCCCCCGGTGGCCGTCCGTCAGTCCGATCGCCGCCTGAACGATGGCCGCCGCGTCGATTCCGAAATGATGGTAGAGATCGCCGATGGTGCCGGTCTGGCCGAAATGCTCGACCCCGAGCGGAATGGTCTGATGGCCCTGCACCGAGCCGATCCAGCCCAGCGTCGCCGGATGGCCGTCGATGACGGTGACGAGTTTGCAGTGCCGGGGCAGGGTGGCGGTCAGCGTTTCGATGTGGCTTTCGGCGTTCGCATTGCCGCGTGACCGTGCGCGCTGCGCGGCGGTCCAGCCGGCGTTGAGCCGGTCGGCCGAGGTGACAGCCAGCACGCCGACATCGCGCCTGGTCTCGGCAATGCGGCCCGCAGCCCGGATCGCTTCGGGCGCCACCACACCCTGGTAGGCGATCACCACCTCGCAATTAGGCCCGGGCTTGCGCAGCCAGTAGGCGCCGTCGATGGCGCCCTGGCGGAAATCCTCGTCGGCGCGGGTGCCGGGTTGCTCGATCGGGTTGGTGGTGAGCCTGAGATAGACCGAGCCGCCGGTCTCGTCCCGGAGCCAGGTGCGCTCGTCCGGATCGCCTTCGCCATCCTTCTGCATGTAGTCGAAGGCCCATTTCATGATCACGGCGAGCTCGTCGGCAAAGGCCGGCTCGAAGGCCGCCAGCCCGTCCTGGCTCATGCCGATCAGCGGCGAGCCGATCGACTGGTGCGCGCCGCCCTCGGGCGCCAGCGTCACACCAGAAGGCGTGCCGACGATCATGAAGCGCGCATCCTGGTAGCAGGCATAGTTG
>JAHJUC010000328.1 GCA_018829385.1 Alphaproteobacteria bacterium | reverse complement strand
GGTGATCGACGATCTGTCGCTGACCATTGAACCCGGCGAGAAGCTCGGGCTTGTTGGCCGTTCCGGTGCGGGCAAGTCGACATTCGTCAACCTGCTGCTGCGCTTTTATGATCTTAACTCCGGGCGCATCGAGATCGATGGCCAGGATATTTCCGGCGTGACCCAGGAATCGCTGCGCCATTCGATCGGAATGGTAACGCAGGACACCTCGCTGCTGCACCGGTCGATTCGCGAGAACATCGTGTTCGGGCGTCCCGATGCCGACGATGCGGAAATCCTGGAGGCGGCTCGCCGGGCCGAGGCGCTGGACTTCATCCGGGATCTGCAGGACCAGCGCGGGCGCAAGGGGCTCGATGCCCATGTCGGGGATCGCGGCGTCAAGCTGTCGGGCGGCCAGCGCCAGCGAATCGCCATTGCCCGGGTGATGCTGAAGAATGCGCCGATCCTGGTGCTCGACGAGGCGACATCGGCGCTCGATTCCGAAGTCGAAGCGGCGATCCAGGAAAACCTGGACGAGTTGATGGACGGCAAGACCGTCATCGCCATCGCGCACCGGCTGTCGACAATCGCGCGGATGGACCGTCTGGTGGTGATGGACCAGGGCCGTATTCTCGAAACCGGGACCCATGCCGAATTGATCGCGCACGGCGGGCTTTACGCCGATTTGTGGGCCCGGCAGTCGGGCGGGTTCATCGGCGTGGATGAAGCCGCGGAATAATTGGCCGAAATTCTCCGCGACATTGTGCCCTTCTACCTTCGTCCGGACTGGACTTTAGGTTTCATCCCGCATAGAAACCGCGCGATTGACAGAATTCCGCCGCATTGTCGGCACCGGCCGAATCTGCTTATAGCGGATAACCCAAATTCGGCTGGGGCAGTGGAGCGGAATGCTGATCCAGACGCAGCTTGAAGAGGACGTTGAGCCGTGAGTGAGCCAATGACACAAAGCGAAGGCGCGGGCGAACCGACCCGCCGCGATTTTCTTTACATCGCCACCGGGATGGCAGGCGTGGTCGGCGCGGGCAGTTTCGCCTGGCCGTTCATCGACCAGATGCGTCCGGATGCTTCGACCCTTGCGGTGTCCTCCATCGAGGTCAACGTCGAGAGCCTTGAGCCGGGCATGTCGCTGACAGTGAAATGGCGTGGCAAGCCGGTGTTCATCCGCAACCGCACCGAAGCCGAGATCGAGGAAGCTCGCGCCGTTGCGCTTGCCGATCTCAAGGATCCGGCCGCGCGCAACGCCAACATTTCCGCTGCAGCCGAAGCAACCGACCTCGACCGCTCGGCGGGCGAAGGCAAGGAAAACTGGCTGGTGATGATCGGCGTCTGTACCCATCTGGGCTGCATCCCGCTCGGCCAGGCCGGCGAATTCGGCGGATGGTTCTGCCCTTGCCATGGCTCGCATTACGACACGGCCGGCCGTATCCGCAAAGGTCCGGCACCGGAAAACCTGCCGGTTCCGGTGTTTTCCTTCGTGTCTGACAGCGTCATCAAAATCGGTTAAGGGGGCTTTTGACCATGAGCAGCGATCACTCGACCTATCAGCCCGCTACCGGTTTCGGAAAATGGATGGATGCGCGCCTGCCGCTGATGCGGATGGTGCACGACAGCTTTGTTTCCTACCCGGTGCCGCGCAATCTCAATTACGCCTACACCTTCGGCGGCATCCTGATGGTGATGCTGGTGGTGCAGCTTCTGACCGGCATCGTGCTGGCCATGCACTACGCGGCCGATACCGCTATCGCCTTCCAGTCGGTCGAAAAGATCATGCGTGACGTGAACTCCGGCTGGCTGTTGCGCTACATGCACGCCAACGGCGCATCGTTCTTCTTCGTCGCGGTCTATATCCACATTGCCCGCGGCATGTATTACGGCTCCTACAAGGCGCCGCGCGAAGTGCTGTGGATCCTGGGCGTGGTCATCCTGCTCCTGATGATGGCCACCGCGTTCATGGGCTACGTGCTGCCCTGGGGCCAGATGTCGTTCTGGGGGGCCACGGTGATCACCGGCTTCTTCACGGCGTTCCCGGGCATCGGCGAGCCGATCCAGCAGCTGCTGCTCGGCGGCTTCGCGGTCGACAATCCGACGCTCAACCGCTTCTTCTCGCTGCACTACCTGCTGCCGTTCATGATCACCGGCGTCGTCATCCTGCACGTCTGGGCGCTGCATGTGACCGGTCAGACCAATCCGACCGGCGTGGAAGTGAAATCGAAGACCGACACCGTGCCGTTCACGCCCTATGCGACCGTCAAGGACGGACTGGCGATGAGCGTCTTCCTGATGGTGTTCGCCTACTTCATCTTCTTCATGCCGAACTTCCTCGGTCATGCGGACAACTACATTCCGGCCGACCCGCTGAAGACGCCGGCACACATCGTTCCGGAGTGGTACTTCCTGCCATTCTACGCGATCCTTCGCGCCATCACATTCAACATCGGGCCGATCGACTCCAAGCTTGGCGGCGTGCTTGCCATGTTCGGTTCCATCGCGGTGCTGTTCGTGCTGCCGTGGCTTGACACGTCGAAGGTCCGCTCGGCGGTCTACCGTCCGTGGTACAAGCTGTTCTTCTGGATCTTCGTCGCCAACGCGATCTTCCTCGGCTGGCTGGGCGCCAAGCCGGCGGAAGGCGCCTACACGACGATGGCCCAGGTCGGGACGTTCTACTACTTCGCGTTCTTCCTGGTCATCCTGCCTGTGCTGGGACTGATCGAAACGCCGAAACGCCTGCCAAACTCCATCACCGAAGCCGTGCTCGCCAAAAAGGGCGGCAATGGCGGGGCTGCGGCATCCGCGGCTGCGTCACCAGAAACCCGCGGCTGAGCAGCGCGACGGAAAGGATCTGAGATATGAAAAAGCTTCTTGCAAGCATCGTTCCGCTCGCTCTGGCCGGCATCATCGGCGCCGGTCCCGCTTTTGCCGCGGAAGAGGGCGGGACCCCGCACTACCCGATCAACAAGCTGCGTCAGGTCGACTGGTCTTTCGCCGGACCGTTCGGAACCTTCGACAAGGGTCAGCTGCAACGCGGTCTGAAAGTCTATGTCGAATCCTGTTCGGCCTGTCACTCGATGAACCTTGTTGCGTTCCGCACGCTTGAGGATCTTGGATATTCCGAAGATCAGGTGAAAGCGTTTGCGGCCAATTATGAAGTCGAGGACGGCCCGAATGACGAAGGTGAAATGTTCACCCGCACGGCCATCCCGGCGGACCACTTCCCATCGCCGTTCCCGAACCAGCAAGCGGCGGCCTACGCCAACAACGGTGCCGCCCCTCCGGATTTCTCGCTTCTGGCCAAGGCGCGGTATGTCGAGCGCGGCTTCCCGCAGTTCGTGTTTGACATCTTCACCGGCTACAATGAG
>JAHJUC010000327.1 GCA_018829385.1 Alphaproteobacteria bacterium | reverse complement strand
TCTGGGGCTGACCGCGACCGATCTCTATGACATCTACACCAAGAAGCCGCTGACCGGCATTGCCGATATCAACGGCATGAAGCTGTCTGCCCCCGGCGTGCTGGGAAGCTGGCTGCGCGGCACCGGCGCCAATGCGGTGGACGGCGCGCTGACGACGTTCTACACCGACGTGCAGACCGGTGTTTCCGACGGCGCGCTCACCCTGGCGCTCGGCGCGATGCCGATCAAGCTTTACGAAGTGGCGCCCTACATCAACCGCTTTGATGCCGGCGCTGCGTTCTCGGGCGCTGTCGCCATCAACAAGGACACCTGGGACACCCTGCCGGAGGAAGTGCAGGCGGCGATGATCGAGGCCGGCAAGCACTACACCAAGTCGCATGGACAGGACATGGTGGACCGCCACGAGCTGATGCTGAACCTGATGGTCAAGAACGGCGCCGAGCAGTCGCCGCCGGTCACCATCGTGCCGATGCCCGCAAGCGAACGCCAGAAATGGGTCGACATGCTGCCCGATCTGGCCGGCGAATGGGCCGCAAGCGTCGATGCGCAGGGTGGCCAGGGCACCGCATTCCTCTCCGAATACATGAACGCCCTGCGCGAAGCCGGCGAAGTGCCTGCCCGCGACTGGGACAAGAAGTAAGCGGCGCGGGCGGGATCATGCAAGTGAACCAACAGGACAGGCATGATCCTGCCCGACCGCGGCGCCCCGGTGCTGCGGTCGGGCGCGCATGGCAATGGCTGGTCGAGGGCTTCGCCGCGCTCGGAACCGTGCTGATCGGCGTGCTGATGGTCATCATCTGCGCCGACATCGTCGCCCGCAACCTGATGGGGGCATCCCTGCCTCTGGTCTCCGAACTCGGAGCGCTGCTGCTGGTCATGATCGTCAGCCTTCAGCTTGCGACAACGATCCGTGCCGACCGTCTCGCCCGCACCGATCTGTTTCTCGTCGGATTGAAACGGTCCCGTCCAAGGGCCGCGGCCTTGCTGTCGGCGGTCTTCAACCTGGTTGGCGCGACCATCATCGGCCTCATCGCCTACGCATCGATCCGAATTCTCGACAAGGATTGGTCGTCAGGCGACTACATCGGAATCATAGGTATCGCGACATTGCCGACATGGCCCTTTCGCGCGCTGATTCTCGCCGGCATGACGATCGCCGCCCTCGAATTCGTCGTTCGGATGATCGCCGATCTCCGCTCGGTCATGACACGTGAGGCCAGGCCATGAGCCCAATCGAAATCGGCGCGCTGGCGACACTGGGCCTGCTGGTCCTGATCTATCTCGGCATGCCCATTGGCATCGGCATGCTGACGGTTTCCTTCTTGGGCGTCGCGGCGATCCGCGGTGATATGGTGTCGCTGCGGATGATGGGCCAGGTCGCCAACGATTCGCTTCGCGAGTATCTTTTCGCGGTCGTGCCGCTGTTCGTGCTGATGGGTCTTCTGGTGACCGTGTCGAGGGTGGGCAAGGACACGTTCGATGTGTTCCAGCAACTCCTGGGGCGCGTCACCGCCGGTTTGGGAATAGCCACCGTCTTTGCCAATGCGGTGTTCGCGGCCATCACCGGCATATCGATCGCCTCGGCCACCGTGTTCAGCCGGGTGGCGGTGCCGGAAATGATCCGTCATGGCTACACCCGCAAGTTTGCCACCGGCGTCGTTGCCGGGTCTTCGGTGCTCGGCATGCTGATTCCGCCCTCGCTGCTGATGATCGTCTATGCGGTGCTGGCCGAGGAATCGGTCGGCCGCATGTTCCTGGCCGGCATCGGACCGGGCATCCTGCTGGCGGTTGCCTTTTCCGTCACCATCGTCCTGCTTGCCCGGTTCCGGCGGGATTTCGTTTTCGCCGCGGCCGATACCGGCCCGGCCGATGAGCCGATGAGCGGGCTCGGCATTGCTGCCAAGTCCGTCCCCATCCTGTCGCTGATGCTGGTGGTGCTCGGCGGCCTGTATGGCGGTTTTCTCAACCCGACCGAAGCCGGCGCCGCAGGCGCGCTCGGCGCGCTCGTCATTGCGTTGATGCGGCGATCACTTGATCCGAAGTCGTTCTGGCGGCTGCTGCTCGAGGCCGGGCAGATCACGGTCTCGGTCCTGTTCCTGATCCTGGCGGCGACCTTCTTCAGCCGCATGCTGGCGCTCTCGGGAGTGCCGCGCGGGCTGGCCGAATTTCTGCTCGACGGTTCCATCGGGCCCTATGGTTTTCTCATCATCTATCTTCTGCTGATCATCGTGCTTGGCTGCCTGATCGATTCGATCTCGATCATGCTGATCCTGCTGCCCATCGCCCTGCCGGTGGCCGAAGCCGCGGGCTTCGACCTTGTCTGGTTCGGGGTGCTGACGGTGGTGACGGTCGAGGTCGGACTGCTCACCCCGCCATTCGGGCTATCGGTCTACATCATCAAATCGGCAATGGATGATCCCGATCTCAAGGTCGGCGAGATCTTCCGCGGCACCTTGCCGTTTGTCGGCGCCATGCTGGTCTCGATCGCGCTGATCATAGCGTTTCCGCAAATCGCCACGTGGCTGGCGCGTCTTTAATCAGGTGAGTACATGACACAGCTTCTTTTCATCCCCGGCAGCCTGCGGGAGGCGTCTTCCTCTCGCGCTACGGTTCGGGCGCTGGTCAAGCGCATGGATTCCGGCATCACGTGCCATGTCGCCGATCCGGGCCTGCTTCCCCATTACAATGCCGATGTCGGCAACGATCCGGCGGTTGAAAGCTTCCTTGCAGAGGTGGCGGCGGCCGACGGCGTCGTCTTTGTCACCCCCGAATACAATTACAGCGTTCCCGGCGTGCTCAAGAACGCCATCGACTGGGCCTCGCGACCGGCCTACAATTCGGTCTTCAAGGACAAGCCCTGCTTCATCGTCAGCGTTTCCGGCGGAGCGCTCGGTGGCGTGCGCGCCCAGGCGCACCTCAAGTACATTCTCAACGGCATGCTGGCCAGGCCGTTCGCCTGCCAGGAGATCATCATTCCACAGGCCAACGCCAAGGTGGTGGACGGGCATCTCGCCGACGAGGCGATCCTGGCCTTTGCCGAACTCAATCTCAAGGCCTTCATCGCCAGCCTTTGAAGCCGGATGTCGTGGTCGCGGTTTACGTTGCTGCGCCCGCTCAGCCGGCCTTGCGCGGCGCCATCTGGCGGTAGCTGGCCATCAGGTCGTTGAAGCGTTCGCCCTGGATGGCGACATGCTGGCGCAGCGTGGCGGCGGCGGCTTTTGAGTCGGATTTTTCCAGCGCCGCATAGATCGCCCGGTGTTCGCGCATCGATTGCGGCATCCGGCCGGTGACGCGCAGCTGCATGCGCCGATAGGGCTTGAGCCGCTTGTGCAGCCGGGCCGCCTCGCGGGCCAGGAAACTGTTGCCGCTGGCCTCGTAGAGCAGGTGGTGAAAGGTCTCGTTCTCGCGGTAGTATTCGTCGAAATCGCCTTTGGCGATCGCCGCTTCGCAGGCCTCGATGGTGCGGCCGATGTCGCGCATCTGCTGCTCGCTGACGCGCCGCGCGGCGCGGAAGCCGCACATCGCCTCCAGCTCCGCCATCACCTCGAACATTTCCACCAGTTCGACGAAATCCGGATGCCGGATGAAGGCCCCGCGGCGGGCTTCCAGCGTCAGCAGCCCGGAAGCTGCGAGCGACTGGAACGCCTCGCGCAACGGTGTGCGCGACACGCCGAACTGCTCGGCCAGTTTGACCTCGTCGAGACGTTCGCCGTCGGCGAACTCGCCGGTGACAATCATCTGCTCGATGCGTTCGCGAATGGTGTCTGCAATGCGTGTGCCCATGATCCGCATCATGCTCAATCCGCTTGAAAATGCAAATTCAATATTCTTGTATACAAGAGGTTTGACATTGCATTCAGAAAATGGTCCCATTGAGCCGCGCCAGGACCGGAGGAGGTTCTGCGACGAAAATCTTCTGGGAGGTAGACATGAAACTAGGATTATCAGCGTTCGCGGGCATGCTCGCCGCATCCATCGCCATGACGGGTCTTGCACAGGCCGAGACATTGAAGGCATCG
>JAHJUC010000326.1 GCA_018829385.1 Alphaproteobacteria bacterium | reverse complement strand
TAGCGGATCACCAGCGGCGCATAGAGCGCGATGACGGCAAAGACGATGCCGCCGAAGAAGCTGAGCACCGCCGCGCTCAATGTGATCGCGATGGTCCACAGCGCGCCGGTGAGCAGCACCCCGGCAAAGGCCGGCACGACCAAGAAATCAAGCCCCATGACGGCCTCCGGTGATAGCCACGAGCAGGGTCATTTGAGCGCCACCCGCCTGTCGAGCCAGGATATGCCGAGGCCGGTCACATAGATGATCACCATGTAGATGGAGCCGGCGAGGAAGAACATCTCGAACGGCTTGTAGGTCGAGCCGATGTAGCGCTGCGCGGTGTAGGTCAGTTCCACCACCGAGATCGCGGCGACAAGCGCCGTGCCCTTGATCAGCGCATTGATGTTGACGCCGAGCGGCCGGATCATCAGCCTGAGCGCCTGCGGCAGGATCACCGAGCGGAAGGTCTCGAACCGGCTCAGCCCCAGGGTGCGCGCCGCCTCGTTCTGTCCCCGGTCCACCGAAATGATCGCACCACGCATGGTTTCGCTCATGTAGGCGCCGATGTTGAAACCGAGCGCCAGCACGCCTGCCTCGAACGCCTCGAGCTGGATGCCGATCTGCGGACCGCCGAAATAGAGGATGAACACCTGGATCAGCGCCGGTGTGCCGCGGATGACGCTGACATAGGTGGCGCCGGTGAACCGCAGCGCCGGAGAGCGCGACAGCCTCGCCGCAGCGCCAAGCGCACCGCAGACCAGACCCATGGCGCAGGACAGAACCGACAGCTGGATGGTGATCCATGCCGCCTGCAGGAAGAAGGGAAAAACGCGAATGATCAGGTCAGTGTCCACGGTGCCCCCCTTCCCTCTTAGTGCCGATCGTCAGTTGCCAGTGTTCGTTTTTCAGCCGCAGCTGGTCAGTGGTGATCCTTGCGCGGCAGAAGCGGCAGGGCGCGGATTTCCCTGACCAGTTCGACGGTCGCATTGACCGCGGCTTCGAGGAACTTCTTGCCGTTCTCCGCCGTCGCCACCGTCGGGTCGCCCATCGTTCCGTCTTCGGAGACCGAGGACCACCAGCGCATCAGCATCGCCTTGCCGCCGCCGCCGGCGAGATCAAGATTGAAGAACTTGCTGCCGGGATTGTGCGCGATCTGCTTGGTCGCCTTCGACAGATCGACCAGATCGGGATGCAGGTACATGTACATCGCCGCCTCGAACTCGCCGGCATGCGCAATCCCGCCGATCTCCGACTTGCGGATGGCGTTGATCTCGTTGGCGCACAGGTTCCAGTAGGATGCCGAGACGCACAGCACCTCGGACTGGATGACGGTCTTGCGCGCTGCGAGATCGAGAACCGGATGGTTGGAGCCATGCGAATTGAGCAGCAGAATCCGGCGGAAACCGTGATGGGCCAGCGACTTGGTGATGTCGGTGATGAACGAGATCAGTGTTTCGGGCTCGATCCAGATGACGCCCGGGAAATCCTTGTGGTGCTCGTTGAAGCCATAGGGAATGGGCGGCATCACCAGGATGTCCTCCGGCGCCAGCTTCGCGGCCCCTTCGGCAACCGCCATGCCAAGCACCGTGTCGGTGTCGAGCGGCATGTGCGAGCCGTGGTCCTCGGTGGCCGAGACCGAGAGGATGACAACCCGGTCCTTGTCCGCCTCGCGGACCTCATCGATGGTGAGCTGACCGTAACTGGTCTTCATGGCAATTCGTTCCTGATTGGATCCCGCGGGCGGCAGTGTGCCCCGCGCCCGACCGAGCCGGGCGCGGGGGTATCGTAGGGCCTAGCGAATGTCGCCGCCAACCCACTTGTTGGCGATTTCGACATAGGTGCCGTCGGCTTGCAAGGCATCAAGCGCCTTCTGCATCTCGGCCTTAAGTTCCGGGTTGCCCTGGCGGATGGCGATGCCGGCGCCGACGGAATCGGTGACCAGATCGTTGATCGAAACCAGGTCGCGGCCGCTTTCCTTGGCAGCCAGGATGACGGCGACGGAATCGGCGATGATGGCTTCAACGCGGCCGTTCTCGAGTTCCAGCAGCAGCTCCGGCAGACCCTTGTAGGTCTTGACGGTGTAGCCCTGTTCGCGCGCCCACTGCTCGTGGGTCTCGCCCAAGGTCACGCCGATGGTCACATCGCCCAGCTGACTGACG
>JAHJUC010000325.1 GCA_018829385.1 Alphaproteobacteria bacterium | reverse complement strand
GCACGAACCCGCTGACGCGGGAGGGTGCTGGTGGCGAGGTAGCCGTGACAGTCGAACGCTTTGCGCGGGGTGGGACCGCGCTCTGATCATGGAGTTCCCTTCAAGAAGAGGAACTCGCCATGGTTATCTTGTCGACAGATGCCCGGACCACGCCGCTTCGCCAGCGCATGCAGCAGGACATGCAGTTGCGAGGGTTGGGCGCCCATACCCAGCAGGACTATATCCGTCACGTCCGGCGCTTCGCTGCTTTTCTTGGCCGCGCACCCCATACCGCGACGGCCGAGGACATCCGGCGCTTTCAGTTATCCCAGCATGAGGCCGGCGTTGGCCCGGGTTCGATCAACGGCGCGGTCTCGGCGCTGCGCTTCCTGTTCACGGTGACGCTGAAGCGACGGGACCTGGCGCGGGCCCTGGTGATCGTCCGCCATCTTCGCAAACTGCCCGAGGTGCTCAGCGTCGAGGAAGCCGCACAACTGCTCGCTTCGGCGCCGGGGATCAAGTACAAGGCCGCGCTCGGTGTCGCCTATGGCGCCGGCCTGCGCGTCTCCGAGGTCGCCCACCTCAAGGTCGACGATATCGACTCAACACGCATGCTGATCCGCATCGAGCAGGGTAAGGGTGGCAGAGACCGCAACGCCATGCTCTCGCCGCAGCTGCTGGAGCTCCTGCGGCTGTGGTGGCGCGAAGGCAGGCGGCGCGGGGTGATGCTGCCGCATGGCTGGCTGTTCCCCGGGCAAAGCTGCACCGACCCGATCTCCACGCGGCAGTTGCACCGCGCCGTGCAGGAAGCCGCCGAGGTCGCCGGCATTCGCAAGCGGGTCAGCCCGCATACCTTGCGTCACAGCTTCGCCACGCACCTTCTGGAGCAGGACGTCGATATCCGCGTCATCCAGGTGCTGTTGGGGCACAGTAAGCTTGAGACGACCGCGCTTTACACCAAGGTCTCGACCAAAACGATCCACGCGGTCGCCGGGCCGCTCGACCGGCTGATGGCGCTGATGGGGGACAAGACGCCACCCGGCTGAACCGGTGCGCGCCTTAATCGAGGTCGCCGATATCTTCCGGGCTGCCGGACCGATCTACAGAGATACCCATGCCGGGCATCTGAGCCTTGATCAGTTGAAGGTCATGTCGGCGATCGAGACCTGCCGGACGGCCGCGCTTGGCGGGCATGTCGAAGCCTGTGAAGACTGCGGACACACACGCATCGCCTATAACAGCTGTCGCAACCGGCATTGTCCCAAGTGCCAGGGCGCAATGGCACGGACCTGGCTCGCCGAGCGCGAGGCGGACCTCCTGCCGGTGGGATACTTCCATGTCGTGTTCACGCTGCCGGCCGAGATTGCGGCCATCGCGTTCCAGAACAAGGCGCTGATCTACGACCTGCTGTTCCGTGCGGCATCCGAGACCCTGCTGACCATCGCGGCGGACCCAAAGCATCTGGGCGCCCGCATCGGCATCACCGCCGTGCTCCACACCTGGGGCTCGGCGATGACCCACCATCCCCATGTCCACATGATCGTGCCCGGCGGCGGCATTGCAGTGGACGGATCACACTGGATCTCCTCGCGTCCGGCCTTCCTGTTGCCGGTCAGGGTGCTTGGCAAGCTCTTCCGCCGGTTGTTCTTGACCCGGTTGCTCCAGCTCCACGATCAAGGGCGGCTCGCCTTCTTCGGATCGATGGCTCACCTCACCGAACGGCGGGCCTTTATCCATCACCTGTCGCCGCTCCGCCGGAAGCGCTGGGTCGTCTATGCCAAGGCGCCCTTCGTCGGTCCCGAAGCCGTCCTCGCCTATCTCTCCCGCTACACCCACCGCGTCGCCATCTCGAACAGCCGTCTCATCCGCTTCGACGCAGCCGGCGTCACCTTCCGCTACAAGGATTATCGCCGCAACGGCGCCGACCGGCAGCAGGTCATGACTCTCACCACCGACGAGTTCATCCGCCGCTTCCTGCTCCACGTTCTGCCAAGGGGCTTTCACCGCATCCGCTATTACGGTCTGCTCGCCAGTTCCACCCGCAAGGCCAATCTCGATCGCGCCCGGCAGTCGCTGAACGTCGCGCCACCACCCGATGACGAAGCAATGGAAGAACCCGTCGACTTCTGCCCGCCATGCCCGTGCTGCGGCGGGCGCATGATCGTCGTCGAGACCTTCACCCGTTGGTGCCAGCCGCGCGCGCCGCCGTCCGCCAGAACACCGACCCGGGAGACCGCGCCATGACCCGGCATGGCAAAACCTCGCCTTCAGCCCCAGGCACTCAGCTTGCGGCAACAACCCCACGCGCATCCATGATGATCATCGATACCAACAGGGCCGCGTCCGGTCGTCCGCCGAGCCGACGATACCGCGCGGCACGAAGACAAGGCGGGCCGTCCGCATCAATCCGGGTGCTTCCCGACAGCGGTTGCGTCATCCCAAAGACCAGCCGAAAATCGAAATCCCCATAGCTCACCGCCTGCGGCCCGCGGGTTCCTGCATTAGAGGCTTTCGTACGCCAAGCGGCACCCGAAACCCTGCACAAT
>JAHJUC010000324.1 GCA_018829385.1 Alphaproteobacteria bacterium | reverse complement strand
TCCAGCTCGCCCGAGCATTCCGGCGACTGGGCGGTTTTCGCGCTCGCCAACGTCACCGACGAACAGATCGACCGGCTGATCGTGGCGCCGCATTTCCGGCTGGTGGGATCGGGCCTCTTGTGGCCCGATCTGGGCTCGACCCGGATTGTCTCGATCACGCCCAGCGAAGGCTTCGCGCTCGACCAGGTCGAAAGCAGCGAGGACGATGTCTTCCGCATCACCCTGAACCCGGGCACCGTGATCACCTTCGTTGCGGAGCTGGCCGCACCAGAGCTGCCGCAGATCTACCTGTGGGAGCCGGAAGCCTACAAGGATACGGTCAACGCCTACACGCTCTATCGCGGCATCGTGCTGGGCATTGCCGGTCTCCTCGCGGTCTTCCTGACCATCCTTTTCGTGGTCAAGGGCACGTCGATGCTGCCCGCAACCGCAGCGCTTGCCTGGGCGGTGCTGGCCTATGTTTCGGTGGACTTCGGCTTCCTCTCCAAGCTCATCAGCGTGACGCCCGGCGACGAGCGGATATGGCGGGCGGGAACCGAGGTGCTGCTGGCGACCGGGCTGGTGGTCTTCCTGTTCACCTATCTCAATCTCAACCGCTGGCACACCAACCTGTCCTATGTGACGGTGGCCTGGATTCTGGGCCTCGGCGCGCTTTTCGCGGTGGCGATCTACGATCCGCCGGTGGCGTCAGGCATTGCCCGCATCTCGTTCGCGGCGACCGCCGTGGCCGGCGTGGCGCTGATCGCCTATCTCGGCTTCAACCGCTACGACAGGGCTGTGATGCTGATCCCGACCTGGGCCTTGATATTATGCTGGCTGTTCGGCGCCTGGGTGACGGTGACGGGACAGCTTGCCAATGACATCGTCCAGCCGGCGCTCGGCGGCGGCCTGGTGCTGATCGTGCTGCTGATGGGCTTTACGGTGATGCAGCACGCCTTTGCCGGCGGCGCCCATCATCAGGGCCTGTTCTCGGACATGGAGCGGCAGGCCATGGCATTGGCGGGCTCCGGCGATACGGTCTGGGACTGGGACGTGGTCCGCGACCGGGTTGTCACCTCGCCTGATCTTTCGCCGCAACTGGGACTGCCGCCCGGTGCGCTCGCTGGACCCGCCCGCACCTGGCTGCCACGCATCCACGCCGACGACCGCGACCGGTTCCGCACGACGCTTGACGTGCTGCTCGAGCATCGCAAGGGCCGGCTCAATCACCAGTTCCGGATGCGCGCCGAGGACGGGCATTACCACTGGATGGCGCTCAGGGCCCGCCCGGTGCTTGGCTCCAACAGCGAAGTTATCCGATGTGTCGGAACCATCATCGACGTCACCGAGCAGAAGACGTCCGAAGACAGGCTGCTGCACAATGCCGTGCACGACAATTTGACCGGGCTGCCGAACCGGCAATTGTTCCTCGACCGGCTGCAGACCGTGATCAGCCTGGCCGAGACCAACCCGAATGTGCGGCCAAGCGTGTTCATGATCGATCTCGACCGCTTCAAGCAGGTCAATGACAGGCTCGGCATGTCGGTCGGCGACACCATCCTGCTGGCGCTGACGCGGCGCCTGAAACGGCTGCTCAAGCCGCAGGACACGCTGGCGCGGATTTCCGGCGACCAGTTCGGGCTGGTGCTGGTTTCCGAGCAGGATGCGGTCAAGGTGGCAGCCCTGGCAGAGGCGATTTCCAAGGCGATTTCCGCCCCGATCGATTTCGCCGGTCAGGAAATCCGGCTCACGGCCTCGATCGGCCTAGTCACCTGGGTGGAGAACAACGCCGTTCCCGACGACCTGATGAAGGACGCGGAGCTTGCGATGTACCAGGCCAAGCGTTTCGGCGGCAACCGGATCGAACCGTTCCGCCCGGCGTTCCGGACGGTGGGGTCGGACCGGCAGCGACTGGAAAGCGACCTCAGGCGGGCGCTGGAACGCAACGAGCTGACGCTGGTCTACCAGCCGATCGTCGAGTTGAAGGATGCAGAGATCGCCGGGTTCGAGGCCCTGCTTCGCTGGGAAGACCCGAAACGCGGCACGGTGCCGCCCTCGGAGTTCATCCCGGTGGCGGAAACCTCCGACCTGATCCTCGAGCTCGGCATGTACTCGCTCAAGCGCGCGGCCGAGGATCTGGCGCTGTGGCAGTCGGCCATCGGCGACATCCCGGTGTTCATGTCGGTCAACCTGTCGAGCGCGCAGCTGCTCAAGAGCGACCTGTGCAACGACGTGATCAAGGTGATCTCGGCCACCCAGAACGACCCGACCCATTTCCGCCTCGAACTGACCGAATCCCTGGTCATGCACAATCCGCAGCAGGCACTGATGACGCTCACGCGGCTTGCCGATGCAGGCATCGGCCTGACGCTCGACGATTTCGGAACCGGCCACTCCTCGCTGTCGTACCTGACGCGCTTTCCGTTCAAGACCATCAAGATCGACAAGGCGCTGGTGGCCGACCAGTCCGAAAAGGGCGGGGTGCTGATCCGCTCCATCGTCAATCTCGCCAAGCAGCTGGAGATGAAGGTGGTGGCGGAGGGTGTGGCCTCCGAGAGCGATGCGATCAAGCTCTCGGAAATCGGCTGCGATTATGGACAGAGCTTCCTGTTCGGCCCGCCGATCGG
>JAHJUC010000323.1 GCA_018829385.1 Alphaproteobacteria bacterium | reverse complement strand
CCGTAGAGCGGTACGGTGGAGATCGCCATCTTGGCGGAGCCGTCCTGCACCTGCTGCGAGTTGACCAGGTAGATCAGCGTGTCGTTTTTCTTGTCGTAGATCCGGTTGACCACCAGCGACTTCCAGATCAGCGAGCGCGATTCCTTGAACACCACCTCGCCGTTCTCATCCAGATCGATATCGCCGATGCTGATCGGGCCGGTCTGGCGGCAGGCGATGGAGGCGTTGGACGGATCCTCGAACCAGTTGCCCTTCTGCAGCCGGTCGATGACGCCGCGGTCGAAATAGGCGACGTGGCAGGTCACGCCCTTGACCTGAGGGTCGCTGACCGCGTCGATCAGGATGTCGTTGCCGAGCCAGTCGACGCCGACTTCGCCGACCTGTTCGGCCAGCGCCGGCGCGGCAATGAAGGGCGCGACCAGCGCGGCTGCGGCGAAAAGGCCTGCGGAAACGGTGGAACGAATGCTCTTGCGTGTGATCACGATAAATCTCCTTGACCGCTGAACGCGCCGGAGCATGGGAAGTTCCCCGGCGCGCCAGGGATTAAACTGACAGGATGGATATGGGCTCTGGCCAGTAAAAATGAAAGATGCAGCGAGCGCAGATGCCACATCATCGGGCGCGGGCGCCGGAAATCCGACCGGCCCGGCGCCGGCCGCGCGGCATTGTCCCTCTCCCGCGCCCGGCGCAATTGCACTGGCCAAAGGCGAACTCCGGCGGATCAAGCCACTTCCATTTGCGCGGGAACGGCTCTAGATAGGGCCCATGACCAGTGCACCCGCGCCAGAACGCCAGACCGGCCTGCATCAGCCAAGTTCGCTACAGGGATTTCTTCCCAGCGCGCTCGGCCTGATTGCTGCGGCCATCCTGACCGGGCTTGCCTTCGCCGCCTGGCAGGCAAACGGGCCGGCGCTTCTGAACGCGCTGTCGGCCAGCGGTCTTGCCTGGTGCCTCTGAACAGATAATGCCGGTCCCGCCCCTTGTGCCGCTGACACCGGCGGAGATCAAGCGGCAGCCTCACTGGAGATTTCGATGAAAGTCCTACGCCTTGTCCTCTGGATCCTTGTCGCCGCCATGGCGCTTGCGCTCGGCTGGCTCACCTATGAATGGCAGCGGACCGAAAACGAACTCGCCGGCAAGCCGTACGGCGTGCCGTTCGAGCTTGTCGACCAGACCGGCCAGCCGATCACCGAAGCCGCGTTCCGGGGCCGGCCGACGGCGCTGTTCTTCGGCTTTACCCATTGTCCCGAGATCTGCCCCACTACCCTGTTCGAACTCGATGGCTGGCTCCGGCAGGTCGATCCCGACGGCGGCAGGATCGGCGCCTATTTCGTCACCGTCGATCCGGAGCGCGACACGCCGGAACTGCTCGGATCCTACGTGGCGGGCGTCAGCGACCGCATCATCGGCATTTCCGGATCGCCCGAAAAGATCAGGGACATGACCAAGGGCTTCAACATCTACGCAAAGAAGGTGCCGGTCGATGCCGCCAAGCCCGAAGGCGAGTATACGATGGACCACACGGCTTCGGTGTTTTTGCTCGACGCTGAAGGCCGGTTCAAAGGGACCATCGCCTGGGGCGAAAATCCGGACATCGCCACAACCAAGCTCGAGAATCTGCTCAAGCCGTAAAATCGGCGAGGGGCGGCGCGACAGGGGACAATCATGGACGACATCGTTCTCAAGCTTGCCGTGGTCGGCGTTGCCGGCATCGCCGCGCAGTGGTTCGCATGGCGGCTGCATCTGCCGGCCATCGTGCTGTTGCTCGTGGCGGGCTTTGTCGCCGGCCCGGCGACGGGTTTTCTCAATCCCGCCGAGGATTTCGGCTCGATCTACCGGCCGATGGTGTCGATTGCCGTGGCGATCATCCTGTTCGAGGGCGGATTGACGCTGAATTTCAAGGAAATCAGCGAGACTTCGACGGCCGTCCGCCGCATCATCATGTACGCCGGACCCTTGACCTGGGGCATGGCCGCATATGCTGCCCACCACATCGGCGGCCTGAGCTGGCCGACCGCGATCGTGCTCGGCGCAATCCTGGTGGTCACCGGACCCACGGTGATCATGCCGCTGTTGCGGCAAGCCCAGCTCGATGCGCGACCCGCCTCTCTGCTGCGCTGGGAGGCCATCGTCAACGACCCGATCGGCGCCCTGTTCGCCGTCGTCGCCTTCGAAATCATCATGGTCTATATCGGGCTGCACCAGGTGGACAATCTGGTCCTGCTGGTCGTGATCGGGTTTGGCCTTGCCATCGGTGGCGGCTGG
>JAHJUC010000322.1 GCA_018829385.1 Alphaproteobacteria bacterium | reverse complement strand
GCCTTGCGGCTTGGCACCCTGGCCCTGACGCTGATCCGGCCTGCGGCCCTGGCCCTGCGGCTTGGCGGCACCCTGCGGGCGCTGACCCTGGCGCGGACGCTGGGTCTTGTTGAGCGGAGCGAAATCGCCGTCGGGATCGGCTAGCGCGTCGACATAGGTGCCTTCCGGCGCCTTTTCGACCGGGATTTCCGTCTTCAGCATCTTTTCGATGTCGCGCAGCAGCGAGCGTTCGTCCGGTGCACAGAAGGTCACGGCGGTGCCTTCGGCGCCGGCGCGCGCGGTACGGCCGATGCGGTGGACATAGACTTCCGGCACGTTCGGCAGCTCGTAGTTGACAACGAGCGTCACGCCCGGCACGTCGATGCCGCGGGCGGCGATATCGGTGGCGATCAGCACCGGCACGGTGCCGGCGCGGAAGCCTGCAAGGGCGCGTTCGCGCTGGCCCTGCGACTTGTTGCCGTGAATGGCGGCGGCGTTGATGCCATCGGTCTCAAGCCGCTTCACGGCCTTCGCCGCGCCGCGCTTGGTGCGGGTGAACACGATCACGCGCTCGCCCTTGCGGGCCCGGATCAGGCCGGCCAGTGCCCCCATCTTGTGAGGCGTCTGCATGTGCATGACCGAATGCTCGACCCGGTCGGCGGTCTTCTTGGCCGGGATCACCGACACTTCCGTCGGATTTTTCAGGTGACGCGAGGAGAGCTCGCGGATTTCCTTGGGCATGGTCGCCGAGAACAGCAGCGTCTGGCGATCGTTCGGGGTCATGGCCAGAATGCGCTTGATCGCCGGCATGAAGCCGATATCGAGCATCTGGTCGGCCTCGTCGAGCACCACCACTTCGATCTCGTTCAATGAGACGGCGCGCTGTTCGATCAGATCCATCAGCCGGCCCGGGGTGGCGATGAGAATATCGATCCCACCAGCCAGCGCCTTGATCTGCGGGCGGATCGACACGCCGCCAACCACCACGGTCGAGGTCAGGTGCAGCTTGCGGCCGTAATCCTTGACGCTCTTGGCGATCTGGGCGGAGAGTTCGCGGGTCGGCGAAAGGATCAGCGCGCGGGCTTTCTTCGGCGCGGCTTTCTTGCCGGGCGCCAGGCGGTGCAGGATCGGCAGCGAGAACGCCGCCGTCTTGCCGGTGCCGGTCTGCGCCAGCCCGATGACGTCGCGGCCTTCGAGAACGAGCGGAATCGCCTGAACCTGGATCGGCGTCGGGGTGGTCAGATGCAGACCGTCAAGCGTGTCGAGAAGGGCCTTGGACAGGCCGAGTTCGGAAAACAACATGGTATAACTTTCAAATTTTGGGCAATACGTCGGGGGAGCGCCTGTGCGCTGCCATTCGCGGACCATGCCCGATCACAAAGATCCCGCCGGCTACGGACAAACCGCAATCGGAGGAGTTCGGGTTGGGCGCATCGCCGCTGGCCGACGCGAAAATTTCAAGGTGGACGTTAGGGGAAGTCAGAACACGCTCATCGCGAGGGAGGCGTGCAGCGGCCGAATGGGCCCCTATCCAGTTGCGCCTCTTAGGCCTGACAAATGCGGCCATGTCAAGGCGCGATGGCAGAATTCTGCTGCGCCGCAGCAAACAGGCTTAATGCTTTTGACTGTCCTCGCCTTCGACAGCGATGTTGGCGGCCACGCTGCGGATCGACTTTCTGGGCGTCAGCGCGATCGCCGAGATGACGATGGCGCAGGCGATCCACTGGGTCAGTCCCACAGGTTCCGCGAAGGCGAACCAGCCGACCAGAAACATCGTCGGCAGTTCGAAGCTGCCGGCGATCGCCGTCCGCGCCGTGCCGATGACGGGGGCCGCGACGGTGTAGAGCAGCTGCGGAATGAGGGCCGAGCCGAAGGCGATGCCCGCCACCAGCCACCAGCCCGGCACACTGGCCGGAAACAGGGCCGCGGCCGGCGTCGCAGCCATCAGCGGCAAAAGCCCGAGAACCGAACCAAGGCTGACCGTGGCGATCCGCGCCAGCGGATCGATCACCGTGAGCTTGTGGACCAGCACGTTGATACTGAACCCGAACCCCAGCGGCGCCGCCAGGGACAGGATCAGCGCGGGAACCTGGTCGGGCGCAACCGCATCCGGCGACGTGGCGAGTGCGGCTGCCGCCACGATCATCAGCGCCGCGGCGATGGCGCGCCGGCCTGGCGTATCGCCGAACATGAGCCAGGCAATGAGCAGCGTGAACACCGGGTAGGTCATGTAGAGAATGCCTGCGGTCGACACCGGCACGATTTCCACCGCGCGGACATAGCCGACCCAGCCAAGCCCCATGCCGAAGCCCGCGACCAG
>JAHJUC010000321.1 GCA_018829385.1 Alphaproteobacteria bacterium | reverse complement strand
CGGCATCGTCATCGGTCTCGCCCAGCGGGCGGATCGACGGCAGGATCGCCGAGCCCTTGCCGATGAGATCGGTGAGTTCGGAGCGAAGCACCCGGGCGGCGCGGCGGGTGGGCACGAACACCGTGGCGCCGGCCAGCGACAGCGGATCCTCGGGATTGTAGGCGAGGCCGGGAACCAGCCCGCCGGCAATGATCTGCCCGGCAAGCGTGGCGAGGAAATCCACGCCGGGCGGGATGGTTGCAATACGGGGTGACGGCCGGGTCACTGGACCGGTTCGCCGAGATAGGCGGCGCGGGCGGCTTCGGCCTCGGCGATCGCCTCGGGCGTGCCGACGGTCAGCCAGTGACCGCGCATGGGGGAACCGAACAGTCGGCCCTGGCTTATCGCGGTGTCGAAGCAGCGGTTGAGGGAAAAGCGATTCTCGGTGATATCCCTGAAAATGCGCGGATGCAGGATGATCGCGCCGGCATAGATGACCGGGTCACCGGACCCCTTGTAGCGGGACAGGCGGCCATCTACGGCCATGATGAAATCGCCGGCGCCGGTGTGACCCGTGGCCTGGTCGAGCCGGGCGGTCATCAGCAGGATATCCATCGATTCGGGATCGAAACGATCCATCATGCGGGCGAGGTTATCCGTCGTGCTGCCCGGTTCCTCCAGCCAGAACGTATCGGCATTGAGGACCAGGAACGGCTCTCCTCCAAGCATCGGCAAGGCCCTGACGATGCCGCCGCCCGAATCGAGCAGCTCTTCGGTTTCGTCGGATATGCGGATGTCTGCGCCGGACCATGCCGAGAGCCAGTCGACCAGGAGCGGCGCGAGATAATGCACGTTTACGACGACATCCCTGACACCAGCCCGGCCGAGCGCTTCCAGCCCATAGGCGATCAGCGGCTTGCCGGCCACTTCGACCAGGGGCTTGGGCAGCGTGTCGGTGATCGGACGCATGCGGGTGCCAAGCCCGGCGGCCAGGATCATGGCGGATGTGATGGTCATCGGTCAGGCGGTTCCGGTTTATGATTCGCTTTCGCCGATACCAGCCTTTGCGAACCAGTTACGCAAGGGTTGCAGCGCCGGATGCGCCAGAGAAGCCGAAATATAGGCCTCCATTCGCGGCAAATGCCGCAGATATCCGGGTTTTCCGTCCCGCTGCTTGAGCCGAACGAAGATGCCGAGGATTTTCGCGGCACGCTGGGCGGCCATGATTGCATAGGCTTCGCGGAAGCCGGCCTCATCAAAATCCGGATTCTTGTCACGACGCGCGGCGACATAGCGATCCAGCAACTGGCTGGCCAGATGCGGGTCGACCGTCACCCGCGCATCCTGGCAGAGCGAGGCGACGTCATAGGCCGACGGCCCGATCATCGCGTCCTGGAAGTCGATGATGCCGAGCCGGTCAAGCCCGCTCTTCTCCGGCCGCCAGATCAGGTTGGGCGAGTGGTAATCACGCAAGACCAGCGCCTTTTCCGCGCTTTCGAGCCGTTCAAACAGGGCGTTCCAGAGATCGAGATAGGCTTGCCGCTCCTGATCGGGAACGGAAGCACCCCGCCGCCAGGGCAGGTACCAGTCGGTCAGGAGCTCGACCTCGATCTGCATCGCGCGGGCATCGTAAGCCGGCACATGATGTATTCTATCGCCGACCGGAAGCGGGCCGGGAAGATCCTTGCCGTGCAACAGGGCGAGGCAATCGATCGCGAGACCGTAGCGTTCCAGATCCGGCTTGCCGTCATGATCGAGAACGCCTTCGGCGCCGAGATTCTCGATCAGCAGAAATCCCTGGTCGAGATCCTCGGCGAGGATCTCGGGGGCTGCAAATCCCAGCGCGCGCAGCCAGCGGGCGATGGCGATGAAGGGAACAACATCCTCGGCCAGGTGGGCGATCTGCGAATAGGGCAGGCCGTCGCGCACCGGCGGGCCGTCCGGCTTTCGCGGTGCATTCATCAGGATAGCGGGCTCGCGGTCCCGGGACCTGATCGTCTCGTAGGTTCGGTAAGACGCATCGCCCTGCAGATGGCGCCGGACCACCGGGCCCTTGAGATTTGCGTCGAGGAATGCCCGGGCAGCGAGGGAGCGTTCAAGCCTTTCGATAAAGGGTTCCGGCGCGGAAATTATCACGGTGCGGCGGTCACCGATCCCGTCGAACCGGAACGTGATCCTGTCGCCAGGCAACAGCTCAAGCGCCTTTTCCGGCCATTCGACCAGAGCCGCGCCTTCAGAGAGCGCATCATCGAGACCAAGTTCATCCAGTTCCTCGGGGGATCCGAGGCGATAGAGATCCATATGCGAGATCGGAAGCCGCAGCCGGTAGCTCTGCACCAGCGTAAAGGTGGGGCTTGGCGCCTCGAGCTCCGGATCGTCGGCGATGGCGCGGATCAGCGCCCGGGCGAAAGTCGACTTGCCGGCGCCAAGGTCACCCGACAGGCACAGGCAATCACCCTGGCGGATTGCCAGCGAGACATCTTCGGCAAACCGCATTGTCGCTTCCAGGGTTGCCAGTTCCACGCGAAGGGGCGCAGTCGCCATCGAGGCTTACTCGGCCGCGTCGCGGGCAAGCGGGCGGCTGGACGGGAAGCGGCAGACAATGGTTGCGCCGCCTTCCTCGCCGGATTCTATGGAGACGGTGCCGTTGTGCAGGCCGACAAAGCTCTGGACAATCGACAGGCCGAGGCCGGCGCCGCGGCGACGGCCTGACTGGCCGTTGGTCTCGAAGCGGGCAAAGACATCCTTGCGCGCGTCTTCCGGGATTCCGGGACCCGAATCGGTCACCGAGAAGCAGATCGCCTCGTCGTCCTGGCGGCAGCGCAAGCGGACAACCGAGCCATCCGGGGCAAAGTTCGCGGCGTTCATCAGAAGCTTGAACAGGATCTGCTTGAGCCGCTGGTGGTCGCCGATCATCTGAGCCGGCGCGCCGGCGGTGTCGATCTCAAGCGACAGATCGTTTTCCTTCAGCCGATCGGCGATCTGCTCGCCCGCCTCGGCAAAGAGCGCCGGAATATCGACCACGCCTGTGTCGAGGCGCATGATGCCGGCATCGACGGTGGCGAGGTCGAGGATGTCGTTGACGATGGTCAGCAGCACCGAAGACGATGTGGCGATGTGGTCGAGATATTCGGACTGGCGCTCGTTGAGCTCGCCGATGCCGGGGGTCTGCAGCAACTCGGTGAAGCCGATGATGTTGGTCAGCGGCGAGCGCAGCTCGTAGGAGACGTGCTGGACGAAATCGTTCTTCAGCGCATCGGCCTTGCGTAGCGCCTCGTTCTTTTCGGTCAGCATGCGCTCGGCGCCGACGCTGTCGGTGACATTGACGAAGGCGATCATGGTCTGGCCATTGGGCAGCGGCACGATGGCATAGTCGAGAATGAGGCCGGTGGTCAGCTCGATGCGGCCTTCATGCGTGCGCCGTTCTTCCTCGAATCCGGTGATCGCGCCGGCAAACAGCTTCCAGCCATCCGGATCGCGATAGGACGGTTCGCAGGCTTCCGCGATCTGGCGGATATGGGTGCCGGGCTTGACCTGCTGTTCGGTCAGGCCCCAGAGCGCGCGGAAGGATGGATTGGACAGGCGGATCTTGCCGTCGGGGCCAAAGACGCCAACGCCTTCGGCCAGGTGGTCAATGGTTTCGCCCTGCGCCTGCAGAAGCGTGTTGTAGCGGGTTTCCAGATCGAACTTCTCGGTCAGGTTCTCGAACACCCAGGTGACGCCGCCCTGCGGATGGGCATTGGCGAAGACATTGAGGGTCTGGCCATCGGGAAGGTGCCAGAGATGTGGCGTCGTATCGACCGAGCGGTAGACCGAGAGCATCTGCTCCTTCCAGTCGCGCCAGGCATGCGGTTCGGGCAGCTTGCCATCGGCGCGAAGCCGTTCGAGAAATTCGCCATTGTCGGGCCGGCGGGAGAGAAACGGCGTGTCGAGTTCCCAAAGACGCTGGAACGCCTGGTTGTGAAACTGCAGGCGCTGGTCGCGATCGAAAATCGCTACCGGCGTGGCCAGATGATCGAGCGTTTCGGCATGGCTCTGGATGGTGCGCTTGAGTTCCTGGCGCAGATCCTCCTCGATCGACACGTCGAGCGCCAGTCCGGCATTGCCCGCGGGCGTCCTGGCGTCGGCAACCTCGAGGAAACGGCGATGACCTCGAATGACGGTCGAAACCTTGTCGAGGAACGGCCGCTCGGGGGTGGCGGTGGCGCGAACCTTTTCCCGCGTCGCGGTGCCAAGCAATTCCAGTCCGCGCTGCAGCGTGTCCTGCCGGTCCTCGCCCTCGACCGCCTGAACATAGGCGTTGTTGACCCAGACGAGTTTCGAATCCGGTCCGCGCAGCCAAACCGGCATGTCGATGATGTCCAGAAGCGCCTGCAATGTATCGAGCGAGGTCAGCAAACGATCGCGCTCGGTCTTGAGTTCGGCAAGCTCGGCGCGAACATTCGACAGGGTGACAAAACGAACAAAGGCACGGCCGCCGGACACCCGGCCCTGCGCCTCGATGACATGGCCGCGAACGGTTTCGACAATCATGTCGAAGCGTTCGGCATGGGACCGCAGTCGGTCGATGGATTCATCGAGCGCTGCGGCGGATCTGGGCTCGAGCCAGCGGCCGAAAGCCAGGAAATCAGCCGGCTTCTGCGGTGCACCGGTGTCCGCGGACAATTGGCCGAGCACCTCGGCGGGCAACCCGACGCCGTCCCAGACAACGATCTGCCGGTCACGGTCGACAATCAGCGCCTCATGACGCGAGATCCTGGCATTGGCGTCGGCCAGGGCAGACCGCAGGCCGACATTTTCGAGGTCGATCTTGCCGCGTTCGCGGATCAGCCAGATGGCCGAGATCATGGCCGCCGAAATGGCGCCGATGACCATGGCGAAATTGACCACTTCGAGGGTGGATACGGACACGCGGCCGGAAGCCTGGTCGTCCGATACCTGCGCCAGGACGGGAAGAGCGGATGCCAGAAAGCCGCCGCTGAGCAGGGCCGTACCTGTCAGGACCCGGCGCCGGAACCGGCACAGATCGCTGATCACGGCTTTTCTCAGTCCAAGAAGCCCCTTGCGCCCAAGTGAATCCGTCTTCACCGGCATGTCTCCGTCCCCTCGTCGCCTGTTTGACAAGACATCGCCAATCCGTTGGCCAGATCGTTGTTTGCGCCGCCACAACGCAAAACGAATCATTGGCAAAAAACATACCTGTTTCGCGAATCACGGTGAAGGGGACTGCGGGCAAAAAGAAATCGCGTCCTTGTTGTCAAGAACGCGATTTCAATATGTTGTGGGTATCGATCAGAAAATCAGTACCGGTAGTGTTCCGGCTTGAACGGGCCCTCGACGGACACGCCGATATAATCAGCCTGCTCGGTCTTCAGCTCGGTCAGTTTGGCGCCGATCTTGTCGAGGTGCAGGCGAGCCACCTTCTCATCAAGATGCTTGGGCAGCACATAGACCTGATTCTGGTACTGTTCGCCCTTGGTCCAGAGCTCGATCTGGGCCAGCACCTGGTTGGTGAAGGAAGCCGACATGACGAAGCTCGGGTGGCCGGTGGCGTTGCCGAGGTTGAGAAGACGGCCCTGGCTGAGAAGGATCATGCGGTTGCCCGAGGGCAACTCGATCATGTCGACCTGATCCTTGATGTTGGTCCACTTGTGGTTCCTGAGGGCCGCGACCTGGATCTCGTTGTCGAAATGGCCGATGTTGCCGACGATGGCCATGTCCTTCATCTCGCGCATATGCTCGAGGCGGATGACGTCCTTGTTGCCGGTGGTGGTGATGAAGATATCGGCGCTGGAGGCCACATCTTCCAGGGTCACCACCTCGAAGCCATCCATGGCTGCCTGCAGCGCGCAGATCGGATCGATTTCGGTCACCTTGACGCGGGCGCCGGCGCCGCGCAACGAAGCGGCCGAGCCCTTGCCGACATCGCCGTAGCCGCAGACCACGGCAACCTTGCCGGCCATCATGGTGTCGGTGGCGCGACGGATGCCGTCGACGAGGCTTTCCTTGCAACCGTACTTGTTGTCGAATTTCGACTTGGTGACCGAGTCATTGACGTTGATCGCCGGGAAGGGAAGCAGGCCCTTCTTCTGCAATTCGTAAAGCCGGTGAACGCCGGTGGTGGTTTCCTCGGAGACGCCGACAATCTGGTCGCGCACCTTGGTGAACCAGCCCGGCGAGGCCTGCATGCGCTTCTTGATCTGCTCCTTGATGACGGCTTCCTCGTCGGAAGCGGGAACCGGGATGATATCTTCGCCGGCTTCGGCGCGGGCACCGAGCAGGACGTAAAGGGTGGCATCGCCGCCATCGTCGAGGATCAGGTTGGGGCCGTCGGCAAACTGGAACGACTTGTCGAGATAGTCCCAATGTTCCTCAAGGGTCTGGCCCTTGACGGCAAACACCGGAACGCCGCTCCTGGCGATGGCCGCAGCGGCATGATCCTGGGTCGAGAAGATGTTGCAGGAGGCCCAGCGCACATCGGCGCCCAGTGCGGTCAGGGTCTCGATCAACACCGCGGTCTGAATGGTCATGTGCAGCGAACCGACGATGCGGGCGCCCTTCAGGGGCTGCTCCGAACCGTATTCCTCGCGGAGCGACATCAGGCCCGGCATTTCGGTTTCGGCGATATCCAGTTCCTTGCGGCCGAAATCAGCCAGCTCGATGTTGGCGACGACATAATCCTGGGTAGCGGTCATATGATTTTCCAAAAGTTCGGGATCCAGCCGGGACAGGCCGGATTGCATGGGCGCTGCCATAGCAGGAATAGCCCATGCTGGCAATACGATATAAAGATGTCTTTATGTGGGAATATTCAGCATTCTTCGCCGAAGCGATCGGCAATCAACGCCTCGAGCGCGTTCAGCACCTCTTCGGCCTGGCGGCCTTCGGCTTCCACTTCAATGGAACTGCCGGTGCTGGCTGCGAGCATCATCAGTCCCATGATCGAGGTACCGCCGACCGTCGAGCCTTCGCGCGCGACCCGGACGACGGCGTCGAAGCCTTCGACGGTCTGGACAAAACGGGCCGATGCGCGAGCATGCAGGCCGCGCTTGTTGATGATCTTGAACGATCTCGACTGAACCGGGGACCCTGACGTCATTTTCCGGTCAGCAGGCGGCTTGCGACATTGATGTACTTGCGTCCGGCATCCTGCGCGTCGGCGAGGGCCTTCTGCATGTCGTTGGCGCCGCGCACACCCGCAAGCTTGATCAGCATCGGCAGGTTGACGCCGGCAATGACCTCGATACGTCCGGAATCCATCACCGATATCGACAGGTTCGAGGGGGTTCCGCCAAACATGTCGGTCAGGATGATCACGCCGTTGCCGGTTTCGACACGCGATACCGCACCAACAATATCCAGCCGGCGCTGGTCCATATCGTCTTCCGGGCCGATGCAGACGGTTTCCAGAGCGGTTTGCGGTCCGACAACATGCTCCAGCGCATGCCTGAACTCCTCCGCGAGCTTGCCATGGGTGACAAGCACCAATCCGATCATTTTGCCTCCAGCAGCATGCGGCCAGCGCGATGTTTCATCAGGCCACGCCAATAGCTTCGCAGTTGCGAACAATTTGTGAAATTCATCTTGGACAGAAGCAAGCGAAGTTCAAGCCAAAAAACGTCAGGAAATAGGCAAATTGCCCTGAGGATGGCCTGCAGGCTCGAAAAACAGCTCCGGGCGCGCGGCGCAGAGTCTCGAGAGCGGTCCAGCTGCGCCATCGTGCCACAGACGCATAAGGGGCAATGTTGCACCGCCACACGAAAAGGTTTCAGATTCGCACGGCAACCGGGTGGCCGCGGTGGCTTCGGTGAGGGCCACGGCACCGTGCATCACCGCCCGGCCGGCCTGCCGGAAGCGGACGATCCCGGTGCCGCGCAGTTCGAGAAATCCGCGGATCGGGTCCGGACAGGATGCGACGCAGTGATTCCCGTGAACCGTCAGGATGGTCCGGTCATCGGCGACCAGCGCGGCATGCCATCCCAGCGCCGCGGCCTCGGTCAGGCAGGCGAAGGCCGTGCTGCTTTTTCCCGAGCCCGAAGGCCCCAGAAACAGGAGCCCGGTCTGGCCGACGACAATCGACGTTGCATGCACCGGCTCACCAGCCGCCAGCGAAATGCCGGTCATTTGGTTTCGGCGGGCAGTTCGATGATGAACCGCGCGCCCGCCCATGTGCCGGGCTCGTTGCCGGCAATATTCTCGGCCGTGAGGCTGCCGCCATGCGCCTCGATGATCTGGCGGCTGATCGACAGGCCAAGGCCGGAATTCTGGCCGAAGTCCTCGCCATCCGGCCGGTCCGTGTAGAATCGCTCGAACACCCGCTCGATCACCTCCGCGCGGATACCGGGGCCGTTGTCCTCGATAAGAACCTGAACCGTGCCGCGGCGACGGCCAAGGCGGATGGTGATGCGGCCACCGGTCTCGGGTACAAAAGAGCGGGCATTCTCGATCAGGTTGGTGACGACCTGGCCCAGCCTGAGATCGTGGCCAAGCACGGTGAACGCGGACTTGCCGGCGCCGCGCTTGTCGACCTTCAACTCGATGGCGACCTCCTTGCCGCCGGCGCGGGTCTGCCGGGCGATATCGACCAGATCAGTCAGCAGCTGGTACATGTCGACGGCAACCCCGTCCTGCCGCGCCAGTTCGGCATCCAGCCGCGAGGCATCGGAAATATCGCTGATCAGGCGATCCATGCGCCGGACATCGTGCTGGATGACATCCATCAGCCGCTTGCGCGACTGCTCGTTGCGCGCGAGCGGCAGGGTTTCCACCGCGCTGCGCAGCGATGTGAGCGGATTCTTGAGCTCGTGGCTGACATCGGCGGCAAAACTCTCGATGGCGGCGATCCGGTCATAAAGCGCATTGGTCATGCCGCGCAGCGCCACCGACAGGTTGCCGATCTCGTCCTGGCGGTCGGAGAAGTCCGGGATCTCCTCGCGAACCCTGGCGCCGCGCCGGACACGGACGGCAGCGGCCGACAGCCGTCTCAGCGGCGTGGCAATGGTGCTTGCCAAGAGCAGCGACAGGACGATGTTGACCATGGCGGCAACGCCGAAGACACGGAAAATGGCCATCCGCTCGGCATGGACGATCTTGTCGATGTCGCCGGCCTGGGTGGAAAGCAGCAGGACCCCGAGCACCGCCCGGAACCGCTGCACGGGGACTGCCACCGAGACGATCAGCTCACCCTTCTCGGTGACCCGCACCACGGCGCCGCGGCCGCCGGTGAGCGCGTTCATCACTTCGGGGTAGATCGATCCGTCGGCGCCCGGCGGTTCGCGGTAAAGCGGCAGATCGCGGCGCTGGAAGAAACGGTTGAACCAGGTAGTCACCATCTCGGTCCAGCCGGGAGAAACGGTTTCGGCCGGCGGCAGGTCATAGCGAAGCACCTGGCCGGAGGTATAGAGATAGCGCGAATCGAGAATCAGGCTTGCATCGCCATCATAGATCCGCGCCCGCGTCCGGGTTGGCGAGATCAGGCGGCGCAGCACGGGCGCCACGCGCTCCGGATTGATCGGGAAATCCAGGTTCTCGTTCGAATTGCTCGGCGAGATGCTTTGGCCGGCCTGCAATTCAAGCAGCTTTTCCGGATCGATGGTGATCGAGTTGGTGTCGACCGAGGCCGAAGCCGCGACGGCGCCAGCAATGATCTCGCCCTGGGTGAGCAGGCTTTCGACCCGGGCATCGATCAGGCCTTCGCGGAACTGGTTAAGATAGAGGATCCCCGACACCAGCACGACAAGCGCCGCCAGATTGAGGAACAGGATGCGGCGGGTCAGGCTCGAGAAGATGAGATTGCCGAACATCCGTCGGACCAGCTTGACCGGGTGAGCCCAGCTTGCCAGCGTTCGCACGTCGGAAGGCGCCGCCTCCCTGCCGTCCGCATTGTCCTCGGTTTCAATTGCCATTTGCGTTATCTGCTACATCCCGCGGCCAGTACGGGAACAGGGGGATCTCACGCTGCTTCCCTGAACCGGTACCCGACCCCGTAGAGGGTTTCGATCATGTCGAAATCGTCATCGACCATTTTGAACTTCTTGCGCAGACGTTTGATGTGGCTGTCAATGGTGCGGTCATCAACATAGACCTGTTCGTCATAGGCCGCGTCCATCAGCGCGTCGCGGCTCTTGACCACGCCGGGCCGCTGGGCCAGCGACTGCAGGATGAGGAACTCGGTCACCGTAAGCGTGACGGGTTCATTCTTCCAGGTGCAGGTGTGGCGCTCCTGGTCCATGACCAGATTGCCGCGCTCAAGCGACTTGGTCGGCGCGGCATCGGCCCGGCCGGGCGCCGCTGCTGCGGCTTCCCGGTTTGCCGCCCGGCGCAGCACCGCCTTGACGCGCTCGACCAGAAGCCGCTGGGAGAACGGCTTGGTGATGAAATCGTCGGCCCCCATCTTGAGGCCGAAGAGTTCATCGATCTCTTCATCCTTGGAGGTGAGAAAGATCACCGGGATGTCGGATTTCTGGCGCAAGCGGCGCAACAGTTCCATGCCGTCCATGCGCGGCATCTTGATATCGAAAATGGCAAGCTGCGGAGGACGGGCCAGCAATCCGTCCAGGGCGGATGCGCCATCGGTGTAGGTTTCAACACGATACCCTTCTGCTTCGAGTGCGATCGAAACCGAGGTAAGGATGTTGCGGTCGTCGTCGACGAGCGCGATTGTCTGCATGTCTGTCGTCTCCATCATGGTCTTGCACCTCCGGGAAGTGCCCCCGCTGTTCCGGATCAGCCGCCCTGAAGCGTCAATTCCGGATCCCGTCGCCACGTCCATGAGGATAAAGTGAGAACAAAATGTGGCACAGTTCCAAACCGGAGTCATTCCCTGAATGCGCACCCGGTAATCCGGCGACCCCGATTGAACCGATTTAAATAAGTGCAGATTTTTTTAAATCGATTAATACTCTGATTTCATTAATTAATCTGAGAATTACTTGTTGTTTTTTAAAATTCCTCTCCCTATGGTCCGGCCAAATTTGAACCTGTCCTGCGCCAGAACGAGAAGGAATCCGAAATGAGTAAGGATTTGGGAGTGCGTAATCCGTCAGCCGGAATCGACCTGTGCGGTCTGAACACCACTGGCCTGGTGCGCTACAACACGAGAGAGGCCGAACTGGTCGAACTCGCGGTCGCGCGGGGCGAGGCCACGCTGACGGCGCACGGCGCGCTTCGGGCGCTGACCGGGCAGCACACCGGCCGCTCCGCCAAGGACAAGTTCGTGGTCAGGGACGCAACTACCGACAGCCAGATCTGGTGGGACAACAACAAGCCGATGACGCCGGAGGCTTTCGACACGCTGCATGCCGACATGGTCGCGCACGCAAAGGATCTCGACCTGTTCGTCCAGGACCTGGTCGGCGGCGCGGACGCGGACTACGCACTCAAGTCCCGCGTCATCACCGAATATGCATGGCACGCGCTGTTCATTCGCAACCTGCTGATCCGTCCCGACCGCGCGGACCTCGCCGGTTTCATGCCCGAGCTGACGATCCTCAATCTTCCCTCCTTCCGCGCTGACCCGGCGCGTCATGGCTGCCGTTCGGAGACCGTGATCGCGGTTGACCTGGTGCGCGGGCTGGTCCTGATCGGCGGCACCTCCTATGCCGGCGAGATGAAGAAGTCGGTGTTCACGGCGCTGAACTACCTGCTTCCCGCCAGGGGCGTGATGCCGATGCACTGTTCCGCCAATGTCGGCCCGGACGGCGACACCGCGGTGTTCTTCGGCCTGTCGGGCACCGGCAAGACCACGCTTTCGGCCGATCCGAAGCGCACCCTGATCGGCGATGACGAACATGGCTGGGGCGAACACGGGGTGTTCAATTTCGAAGGCGGCTGCTACGCCAAGACCATCCGTTTGTCGCGCGAGGCGGAACCCGAAATCTTCGGCACGACCGAACGTTTCGGCACCGTTCTCGAGAACGTCGTGCTGGACGAGCACCGCATTCCCGATTTTCATGACGGATCGCTGACCGAGAACACCCGCTGCGCCTACCCGCTGCATTACATCCCGAATGCCAGCGCCACCGGGATTTCAGAGCATCCGCACAACATCATCATGCTGACGGCCGATGCCTTCGGCGTGATGCCTCCGATCGCCAAGCTGACGCCGGAACAGGCGATGTATCATTTCCTGTCGGGCTACACCGCAAAGGTGGCCGGCACCGAAAAGGGCGTCACCGAGCCCGAAGCGACGTTTTCGACCTGCTTCGGCGCCCCGTTCATGCCGCGTCATCCTTCCGAATATGGCGACCTGCTGCGCCGGCTGATCAATGACCACAAGGTCAATTGCTGGCTGGTCAACACCGGTTGGACCGGCGGCGCCTATGGCGAAGGCCAGCGCATGCCGATCAAGGCGACCCGCGCATTGCTCAGCGCGGCGCTGGACGGCTCGCTCGACAATGCCGAGTTCCGCACCGATGCCAATTTCGGATTTGCCGTGCCGGTCGCAGTCGAAGGCGTCGACAGCGCCATTCTCGATCCGCGTTCGACCTGGACCGACAAGGCAGCCTACGACGCTTCCGCCAATCGTCTGGTCGGCATGTTCATCGAGAACTTCGCCAAGTTCGAAGCTCACGTCGACGGTTCGGTGCTTGATGCCGCGCCGGGCTTCAAGGCTGCAGCGGAATAAACACCCGAACGCTCTATAAGATCTTTGACAGGCCCCGTTGACCCGACGGGGCCTGTCGCGCATTTTCCGCTGGTCCCGATCCCGGAAGGAGCGTCCCGCCATGACCAGACCCGTCGAAACCGTTGCGCATTCGATTGCCCGGAAGACGGATGCCGAGATGCGGGCCGAGGCGCAGCGGTTCTTCGACCTGATGCAATCGCGCCGGACGGTCCGGGACTTTTCCGCCGATCCGGTGGATCCGGAGATCATCCGGCTTGCGGTCCGGGCGGCCGCGACGGCCCCGTCGGGCGCCAACCAGCAGCCGTGGAGTTTCGTCGCCATCGGCGATCCGGAAACCAAACGGGCGATCCGGCTGGCGGCGGAAGAGGAAGAACGGGCCTTCTACGACGGCCGGGCGGGCGAGGAATGGCTGGGCGCGCTGGCGCATCTGGGCACGGATTCGGACAAGCCGTTCCTGGAAACCGCGCCCTGGCTGATTGCG
>JAHJUC010000033.1 GCA_018829385.1 Alphaproteobacteria bacterium | reverse complement strand
GATCTCAAGCCGCATCGGGGATCGCTCGCGCCGCGCGATGACCTTGCCTCGCGCCATCACCATCAGCCTCGTCGCCCGCAAGCGGATCGCCTCGATCGGGTTGCCGGCGTCGAGCACCACGAGATCGGCGCGCTTGCCGACCTCAAGGCCATAGTCGTCAAGCCCCATGATCGCGGCACTTTCGGTGGTCACCATCTCGTAGCAGCGCCGCATGTCGGCGGGGCTGGTCATCTGCGCCACATGCAAACCCATGAAGGCAACATCCAGCATGTCGGCGGTCCCCAGCGAATACCAGGGATCGAGCACGCAATCCTGCCCGAACCCGACCCTTATGCCATGCTTGAGCATTTCCGGCACCCGCGTCATCCCGCGCCGCTTCGGATAGGTGTCGTGGCGACCCTGCAGCGTGATGTTGATCAGCGGATTGGGGATCGCCGCAACTTCCGCTTCCGCAATCAGCGGCAGCAGCTTGGAGACATAGTAATTGTCCATCGAATGCATCGAGGTGAGATGCGATCCCGCCACCCTGCGCTGCAGCCCGAGCCGCTGCGTCTCATAGGCCAATTGTTCGATATGCCGCGACAATGGATCGTCGGTCTCGTCGCAGTGCATGTCGACCATCAACCCGCGCTTGGCGGCAATTTCACAGAGCTCGGTCACCGAAGCGCGCCCGTCCGCCATGGTACGCTCGAAATGCGGAATACCACCGACGACGTCGACACCGAGATCGAGTGCCCGGATGGTGTTCTCCCGTGCTGTCGGAGACCGGTAAAGCCCGTCCTGCGGAAACGCTACGAGTTGCAGATCGATATAGTGGGCGATCTCGCTTTTGACTTCCAGCAACGCCTCGACCGCCAGCAGCCGGTCGTCGCAGACATCGACATGGGTGCGGATGGCGAGCAGGCCCATCGAAGCCGCCCAGTCGCAATAGGCGAGCGCGCGGCTCTTCACCGCTTCATGGGTCAGGAGCGGCTTGAGTTCCCCCCACAGGCCGATCCCCTCAAGCAGCGTGCCCGAGGCATTGATCCGCGGCAGACCGTAGGACAGCGTCGCATCCATGTGAAAATGCGGATCGACGAAGGGCAGCGAAACCAGGTTGCCGCCGATATCGATGGTCTCGCCCGCCTCGGCTTCAATCCCGGGCGATATCGCAGCGATCCGCCCGTCCCTGATCGCGATGTCAGCGGTCGAACCGTCGGGCAGCACACCGCCCTTGAGCAAGGTGTCAAAACTCATCTCTCGCCTTTCTGGTAGGGGATCATCAGCGCTTTCGGATAGGTCGCGCGCCGGGCGACGACAACCAGCGCCACGATCGACAGCACGAACGGCATCATCAGGAAGATCTGGTAGGGGATCACGCCGCCGGTGATCTGCTGCAGCCGCACCTGGTAGGCATCGAAGGCTGCAAACAGGATGGCGCCGATCAGCGCCTTGCCCGGCCGCCAGGAGCCAAACACCACCAGCGCGATCGCGATCCAGCCGCGCCCGTTGATCATTTCGAAAAAGAACGAGTTGAACGCCGACATGGTGAGGAACGCGCCCCCGATCGCCATCAGCGCCGAACCCACCATCACGGCCCCGATCCGCACGGCGGTCACCGATATGCCCTGTGCCTCGACGGCGGAGGGATTCTCGCCCACCGCCCGCACCGCCACGCCCACAGGTGTCCGGTAGAAGACGAAGGCAACGGCGGCGACAGTGAAATAGGCGAGATAGGTAAGCGGCGTCTGATTGAACAGCGCCGGTCCGAGCACCGGGATATCAGACAGAACGGGCACCGCGAAGGGCTGGAAAGGCTCGATCTTCGGCGGCGAGGAGACTTCCGGCAGCAGGATCCTGTAGGTGAAATAGGTCAGGCTCGAGGCAAGAAGCGTGATGCCGATGCCGGTGACATGCTGCGACAGTCCCAGCGGCACGGTGAGGAAGCCATGCAACAGCCCGAACATTGCGCCGGTCAGCGCGGCAACCAATACGCCGGTCCACAGATCTCCGCCCATGTAGACCGTGAACCAGCCGGTGAAGGCGCCGGCCACCATGATGCCCTCGATCCCCAGGTTGAGCACGCCCGCCCGCTCGCAGATCAGTTCGCCCATGGTGGCGAAGATCAGCGGCGAGGCGATCCGGATGGCGGCAACCCAGAAACTGGCGGTGAACAGAATCTCCAGAGCTTCGTTCATGTCACCTCCAGCGCACGCGGTAGCGCATCAG
>JAHJUC010000320.1 GCA_018829385.1 Alphaproteobacteria bacterium | reverse complement strand
TTTAGATGGAATCGTTTGAACGCCGGAATTTCGTGATCTGGCAAGGAGCGTGAGGCGACGCGGCGCGAGCGCCGTTAGCCTCGCGCGACGCAGTCCAGGGCGTGAAAGACCAAGTTCAGGCGATTATGACGGGTTGTCTCTGGTCGAACTGCCCGATTTCGCCAGGCTTGGACGTCCTTTTCGCGTCAGCGTCGTCAAAATCCTCGCACGATGCCCGGCATCGCGCTTGCGGTTTTTCCTCGCTGGCACGAAAAATCCTGTCCATCAAATCGCTTCCAGCTAAAGATGATCGGCTCTAGCGTCAGTTGCTCTCGGGATTGCGGTACTGTTCGTTGACCAGCCCGAACTCCGCCATCAGCCGGCCGACCGCCACCTGGATATGGTAGAGCCCGATCACCGCCGAACCGGTCTGAAATCCGAGACGCAGGCCGCGCAAGGGGGATGCGGCAAGCAGGGCGAGCGATTTGGCCAGCGTTCGGACACGGCCGGGAATGCCCGGCCATTGCCGTTTCTCCAGGATTGCCGAGATCGCACCGTTTCTGAGCGACCGCGCATTCAGCCAGGAAAACTCGGCCCGCCGCGATGGCAGCGTTTCCATCACCGCCGCCTCGGCGCTCCAGCCGAAGGCGAAGCCGCGTGCCTTGGCACGCCGGTAGAAATCGCTGTCGCCGCCGCCGATGAAATTGAATGCCGGATCGAGAAACGGCCGTGGCATCATGTCCAGCACCGGCCGCGAAATCAGCACGTTGCCGGAGGAATAGAGGATCGGCACCAGCCCGGATTCCCGGTAATGCGGGGTAAACACCGGGTGCCGCCGCCAGCCGTCGAGCGCCTTGTCGGCAAACACCGGGATCTGCGGGCCGCCGACCAGGTCGGCGCCGGTCTTCTGCGCCGTCTTCATCAGTCCCGACAACCAGTCGGGGCCGGCAATCTCGTCATCGTCGATCACGGCGATGTGGGTCAGCCGCGGAAATTCCTTGAGCGCGGTTTCCCAGCCCGCATTGTAGGCATGGCAGTTGCCGCGCTGATGCGCCACGATGACGATGCCCTTGAGCCGCGACCCCGACAGCCATTCGGCTGCCGCGCGGGCGCCCTCAAGTCCTTCGGCGTCATTGTCCATCACCACCACGGCCGTGTCGTCGCCCAGGCCCTGCGCCTGCAGCGAATCCAGCGTCATCATCAGGTGATCGGGCCGGCGGAATGTCGGCAGCGTGATGACGACGCGGACGCGGTCCGGCTTGAGGCCTGCGGAGCGGGCATGCTCGGTGACGAAAACGGGGTCAGGCGCCATGGGTGGATATCCGGTTGTTACGATCCCATCCAATCACAGCTTTCTGAACAATGCCTGAAGCCGATATGAAGCATTTGAATCAGGCGTTTAACGCGCCTTTCAAGCAGCTCCGGTATGATCTCTGCCGATATCGGATCGGAACCCGCATGCACCTTGTCTTCATTTCCTCGCTTGTCCCGGTGGCAAACCCGGCTTCCGGCTATGACATTGCCAACCGGGTCATCGTCGATGCCATCCGTCTGCTCGGCCACAAGGTGTCGGTGATCGGCTTCCTGCAGCCGGGCCACGAGCCGGCCCATCCGGATGAAACGCGCCTGCTTGGCCGCCTGGAAGTCACCAATGCCCGTGTCGGCAAGGGACAGAAGGCGCTCTGGCTCAAGGATGCCTTCGTCCACGGTGAACCGGTGTCGGTGGCCAAGATGCATGCCGTCACGCCTGCCGACATCCGCTCCGCGCTGGCCGCACTGGCCCCGATTGACGGGCTGGTCCTCAATTCGGTGCAGTTGCCGGGCGCCTTCAGGGATGTTTTCGCGTCCCATCCGTCGGTCTTCGTCGCCCACAATGTCGAGGCCCGCAGCGCCGCCGACAATGCCCGCAATGCCGATGGCCGCATCACCCGCTTCCTGTTCGAGCGCGATTCCCGGCTGCTGGCCGAGCTTGAGCGCAGCCTCTGCGCCATGTCGGCCCATGTCTTCACGCTGGCCGAAGCCGACCGCGCCGCCCTTGGCGTCGCCGGCGACGACCGGTCGTCCTTCCTGCCGCTGGTCACCTCGGTCATGCCGCCGCAACCACCGTCGCCGCGCGCGCCGGTCCATGATGCCGGCATGATCGGCTCCTGGAGCTGGGCCGCCAACCGCGCGGGCCTTGACTGGTTCCTTGAAGAGATCGTCCCGCGCCTCCCGTCTGATTTCCGCATCGCGATTGCCGGCGGCATCGGATCGGACGTGCCCGATGCTCCGGGCAATGTGTCCTTTCTCGGCCGTGTCCCGGACGCCCGCGCCTTCGTTCAATCCTGCCGGGTGGTACCGCTGATCTCGCGCACTGGCACCGGCGTCCAGCTCAAGACCATCGAGACCTTCGAGATGGGGCTTCCATCGGTGGCGACGCCAAGCGCGCTGCGCGGAATCTCCACCCGGCCGGACAATTGCAAGGTTGCCGACGAGCCGGAGGCCTTCGCCCGGTCGCTGATCGAAATGGTCGGCCGGTCCCGCGCCGGCGAACCTCTCGACCGCGATGGCCGCGCCTTTCATGCGCTCCAGCTGGACGGATTGACGAACGCCCTGTCGCGCGGCCTCAAACGGCTTCCGCGGCATGGTTAACAAGAGGTAAATTCGGGCCTTAACCGCATTTGTGAAATGCGGCTGCGGACAAGTTAAGAAAGTGCTAACACGATTGCCAGGGCGCCCCATGACGGAAGGCCCGCCTACAGGCAGAGTGTTCGGAGTTACCATGCCAGCATTGGAAAACGGTCAGCATCGCGACATCCTCGGCATCCGGGTCGCAGCCCTGGGCTGGGCTCAGGCGCTCGACGAGCTGAAGCGGACGATCGAAGGCAATGGTCCCCAGCGCATTTTCAATTTCCTCAACGCCAACAATGCCAACCTTGCCATGCGCAATGCCAGGTATCGCCAGGGCCTGAGCAAATCCGAGGTCCTGCCCGATGGCGTCGGTGTCGATATCGCCTCCCGCGCGCTCCATGGCACGGCTTTCCCGGCCAACCTCAATGGCACCGACTTCATTCCGGCCCTGCTGGTGCATTCGGAAAAGCCGCTGAAAGTGGCGCTGATCGGCGCCCGTCCGGACATTCTCGAGCGTGCCACCGTCAACTTCAGGACCGCCACTCCGTGGCATGAGTTCGTTGCCGTGTCGGACGGATATTTCGACAAGACCGACAGCTCGAAAGTTCTTGCCGATCTCTCCGCCGTCAATCCCGACATCACCCTGGTGGCGATGGGCAGCCCGTCGCAGGAAATCTGGATCGACAGCAATATCGGGCAGGGCCATGGCCGTGTCGTCTTTGGCGTCGGCGCGCTGTTCGATTTCGTCTCCGGCGCGGTCCCGCGCGCCCCGGAAGTTTTCCGCAATCTGAGGCTCGAATGGGTCTGGCGGCTGATCCTGGAACCATCCCGGCTGTGGCGCCGCTACATTCTCGGCAACCCGGTTTTCCTGTTTCACCTCTTGCGCTACAAGGTTCTCGGCGCGGGCCGGCACTCCGGGCTTCCCGCCTGACAACCGACGCGACGCCCGCCTTCAGCAACCGACCGGAACTGCCATGAAGACAGCCGTAATGACCGCGTCCTGGTCCCCCGACCTGGACCGCTGCCGCCTGATGTGTGAAAGCCTCGACCGGTTTCTGTCAGGCGCCTGGCACCACTATATCCTGGTCGAGCCGCGCGACGTGGCGGCATTCAAGCCGCTCGAAGGCCCGCGCCGCACCGTCGTCAGCGAAACCGATCTGTTTCCCCGCTGGCTGCGGTCCTTCCCCGATCCGGCAAGCCTTGGCCGCCGCCGCGTCTGGCTGAGCCCGTTCTCCGTGCCCTTGCGCGGCTGGCATGCCCAGCAGATCCGCCGTCTCGCGCTCGCCCGACACATCGACGCCGACATGCTGCTGTCGATCGATTCCGACGTGGTGATGGTGCGCCCCTATGATCCGGCCGGCATGTGGGCGGACGGCAGGATGCGGATGTTCCGCATCGACGGCGGCGTCAGCCGCAACATGAGCGAACATCGTGAGTGGCTGGCCCATGCCGGTCACTTGCTCGGATTGCCTGCAACGGTCATCCCGGCGCATGACTACATCAACACCTTCATCGGCTGGCGGGTCGACACCGCCCGCGCGCTGCTCGATCACATCGAAAACACCACCGGCCGCAACTGGGTCCGTGCGCTGATTTCCTCGCGCGCCATATCCGAATGCACCATCTATGGCCGCTTCGCCGACGAGGTGCTGGGCGGCGATGGGCATGCGGCTTCCGGCCAGGCGCTGTGTCACATGCTCTGGTTCCGCGAGACCTATCCGGAAACCATCGAGGG